>NZ_JACJDM010000050.1:0-36012 GCF_014163545.1 Pseudoalteromonas sp. SR45-6 | reverse complement strand
CAAGCTGAAGTATATTTACAACAACCCATTACTGAAGCTGTTATTTCAGTACCGGCCTACTTTAATAATAAACAACGACAAGCAACACAGCAGGCGGCTTCACTTGCTGGTTTAACGGTTGAGCGCTTAATTAACGAGCCAACCGCGGCAGCCCTTGCATATGGATTAGATAATAAAGATTCAGATAACACTTATTTAGTGCTTGATCTCGGTGGTGGAACATTTGATGTATCAGTTATTGAAGTGTTTAATGACATTTTTGAGATTCACGCCTCTGGAGGCGATAATTACCTCGGTGGTAATGACTTTACCCAAGCTATTGTCGACGATGTATTTGGCAAAAATGATATCCAACCGTACCGTCTAGCCAAAAGTGAGCGAAGAAATATATGGTCTTTATGTGATCAATTAAAATGTCAGCTAACCATAGATGACTCTGCCAGTTTTGATTTTGAATACAAAGGCGATGTTTTAACTTATACCCTAAGTGAAGACGATTTCGGCCATATTTGTCATGATTTAATTGAGCGTATTAAGTTTCCTATTCATAGAGCGATGTCTGATGCAAAATTATCGATGGATGATATTGCAGGTCTTATCTTTGTCGGCGGTGCGACCCGCATGCCTATTTTTCGTCAACAAATTAATCATGTATTTTCGCGTATTACACAAATCCAATACAACCCAGATCATGCTATTGCTATTGGGGCTGCCATTCAAGCAAGTATGAACGAGCGTAATATTCAGCTCAAAGATGTAATCATGACTGATGTTTGCCCATTTACACTGGGCGTTGAGATATCTAACGAGCATAACCAACCTGAGTTTTTACCCATTATTGAGCGTAACTCTACGATCCCGGTCAGTGAAACGCGCTCTTTATTTTCTAGACATCCAAGTCAAGAAAGTGTTTTGATTAACATTTATCAAGGTGAAAATTACCTACCTAAAGATAATGTATTAATGGGTACATTAGACATTACACTTGAACCTTTGAACAAAATTCAGTCTTTTTATATAACTTACACTTATGATCTCAATGGTGTGATTGAAGTGGAAGTTAAAAACAAGGATTCTGAAAAAACCTATCGTACTTATGTTGGTGAGAACGTGAAAGAGCTTGACCAAAATCAATTGCAAGAGCAATTTTCAAGACTGCAAGCTTTAAAAATACTCCCAAAAAATAAACTTGCCAATACTGCTTTTAAAGCAAAGCTCGATCGCATGTTTCAAGAGAGCTTAGGTGATAAACGTAGAAAGGTTGGTGAAAGCATTGGGCTTTTTGATCGCGCGTTAGAAACCCATGATAATCATAAAATTGACGCTGCCAAAGAGCGTATAAAAATGTTTTTGAATATTTCTTATTAACATGCATTCTATTATTTGTGCCCACAACATAAGAGTAAACTAAATGTACCATTGGATACTATTAGGTATTGAACCAACTAAAGATAAGCGGGCTATAAAATTAGCTTATACGCAGTTACTAAAACAAACTCCGCCAACAGAATTCCCTGAAGAGTTTAAAGCGTTACGTAAAGCGTATGATCAAGCACTAGAAGAAATCTCAAAAAGTGATGATGATGCAAATGATAATTCAGCTAGTTGGCACGATGCATCACTTAAAGCATTTCAGCCGCAACTAGATACTGATATTGAAGACACACAGGATGAAGTTTTTTCGGAGCCACCACCTAGCTCCAATCACGAGACTGATGACGACGAACTCGTTGAATTTTCAACTATTAAAACAATATCCCAACTCAACCTTGCCTTAACACAGCTTTATAGTGATATTTCAGTTAGGCACAATTTAGAACAATGGAAAATGTTGTTCGCGGCGCCGATATTTTGGGATGTTAATCAAAGTAATGCGTTGACTGTCAACTTACTCGACTTTTTGTCTAAACACTATTTTTTACCTGAAAATATCTGGACATTTTTAGATACCAGTTTAAGTATTTCTGGTAGCTTATCTATCAGTGGCGATGATACTACGCGTCAAATTGCGGTTGCATTGTCGGGTTATATAAAAACGTTACCAAAGAGAATACATGACGGTTTAGTGGTCGGTATTTCAGAACATGTTGATTTTAAAAATCTTCAACGCCATCTTGAAATACGTAACTATATTGAAGATAAATGTTTATACGACACATTGACTACAGAAGATTTAGAAAATGTTGCTGAACAAATTGGACCTGAGTTTAAAAATGACTTTCCCCTTTATAATTATATAGTTAAGTATTTATGGACGCTTAATAGCTATAGCGCCATTAAACGTATACTTGAACCTCTGACAATTCCACAAACAGAGGAAGATCTGTTAAATTACCAAGCACATGCTGAGTATAAATTAAAAAATTATGAGGCTGCACTCGCACTTTATTTAAAGCAAGAACATAATTACCGCGTACTGTGTACTAAGGTAATGTTCAAATATATTGGTTTATGTTATTTAAAGCTTAATAATTATGAAAAGGCATATCTTTATTTAGATGCAAAACTAGCTGCTATTGGTGATATGGAGCTTGAAGTTGCATTAATTACAGCAAGACGCGGATATATTCGAGAGTTGAGAGCTGATGAAGCTAAAAACGCGATAAAAATTGCGACCTTACTGTATGAAAATGGACGATATCAGGATGCGTTGTCAATCACCGAGCAATACAAACCGATATTTGTAGAACAAGCGAATTATTTACAAGCGCTTTGCTTATGTAAATTACACCGTTTTGAAGAAGCCTACTCTGAGTTTTTAGTGTTTATTGATTTATACAATCAACGCCAGCTGTGGGGATGGCCATTAGTTGTTGATTTATTAAGATATTGCTACGATTTAATCACATATGAAGTTTTAGTTGATACATTACAAGAGCATATTGCTAGTTTTCAGGATTTCTATAAAACGGATTTTTTCCCTGGTTCAACAAAACCACGTTGTTACTCAGAGCAAGAAATGGACATACTTGAGCTAACCCGAGAAGACGATTCAGTGAGGCGCCCAGTAGAATCTCTTGGGCATACTGAATCACTGCAAATTTTTGCACTGGCTATATTATATATTCGTGACACCGAATTAGTTGCTTATGCGGATACAAGTGTTGTTGATGATTTTCAACGTAACGTACTTAATTATATAAAAGAAATTAAACAACTTATGCTTTACAACCCGCGTGATTGTTTAAAGTTTTTGGAGGCCGCGTTTGACCAGCAAGACTTTGACACCTGCATCATGTTAGCTGATATAGCGATTAAAGGTTTACGTGCAGCACCACAAGCATATTATTTTAAAGGGTGCGCACTTTTAGAGTTAAACCAATACGACACGGCTTTAGCTGCATTTCAACAAGCTGCCCACGAATATAATACTCATCCATATGCCGTTCATTCTTTAAATTCAGCTATTAAGTGCTGTGAAGAACTTATCGAACAAGGGCTACCTTATGCACAGCAGCGCACAGCCTTATGCCAGCAATTGCAAGATACAAAGGAGAGAGTTGATGGACAATAATCTAGAAGACTTAATGCTGCAAAGCCAATCGTTAACCGATGAGCAAAAGCGCTGGTTAATCAGTTTGTCTGGCTACTTATCGATGCAAAATGGCTACTCACTGGATTGCTTATTACATAAGAGTGAAACGTACCCACTACAAGCGATTATTAATGGCAATGTAAAAGTATTAAAAAATAGTTATGGTATACATACTAAAGCTGATTTAGTTGAAACATTAAATATTTTTTTAGATACAGCTCGTAGCAGCGAGTTTATGAGCCGTTTGATTGAAAGTGTGCGTTATGATTTATTTATTGAACACTTTTACTTGAATCGAAACAACGATAAAAACAGTAATGAATATATGGTTAGTGGATGGGCTCAAAAGCATAATGTTTCATTATCTGACTGTGGGATTAAAGGTTTTGATGTGGGTCGTTCTGCATTTCTATGCCGGTGTGCGTATACTACGGGTTTAATTACAGAACAAGAAACTTGGTATTATTTGCTAGTGCTAGGTAAAATTGCGCAACAATTATTTACTGATTGGCAAGAGTTAGCCATGAGTCACATAGTAGGGCGCTTAACTTGGGTGGGTGTAAAACTCGATAAACCTATGGATGGTCCACCAGAACGCTACCCTGATGCTTTCGAAGTAAAACAAGAGATTAAGCTAGATATCGAAGAATTGACATCAATTTTAGCTGACGATAACCACCCTTGGTGTCAACTCAACTGGCAAATAGACCTGTAGCGCTAACATTGTAATAAAAGCCACTTAACGTGGCTTTTATTACAACATGTAAACCCGTACTAGTAACAAAACCAAAGAGATAAAATCTTGACTTTATACGTTAAAGCCCTAGATCTTATAGTCAATTACTTATTGAGTTAATTAATGCTGAAAAAATATAGAGGGCGCTAAAGTAGCGCGCACTGCATTAAATTTGCTTGTTCTAGATTAACTCAAAAGGTAAATCCAATAACATAAACCACACTCAGCGAGCTGATAGTGTCTCAATCTAAAAAGCTAGTTATACAAAAAAGTGTTAGAGTCTTTTAAAGTAATAACACTTTTCATGAGGTTAATCTTCATCATATTGTAGTTCACTAATGAACTGCTCAAAAGTTGTAGCAAGTATGGTTATTTTAAAGTCATTTTCTTGATCGACATGTACCACTGTAGGCTCACCTGTAGGCCCGCACTCAGTGTAATCTAAAGCAACCAAGTGGTGCCCTGCCGAAGGGCAATTACAAATATATAGCCCGATATCAGGATAACCCCATTCGTTTCTCATATATTCACTTTCTGCAGCGATAGAATCTAGCCTAATAAACTCGCTGATACTATAGTTAGATGGTTTTTCTTCATCGAGTTGAATGAGCGTGTTTTGTGGATAGCCACCATTTTGTATTTTCATTAACTGTATATAGAGTATGGGTAGCGTATATCCCAAATTATTCACAGTATTTTGAATTTCCTCATCGGTTAATGGCTTATCTATATCCGCGTGGTTTTCTTCGCTTTGTTTTTGCCAAAAGTTAGAGTATTTATTAGCATTAGGGGCCTTAACTTCAACGGTGGATTCTTCAGCTGAAGGACGCGGGGTAAGTTTATCTTGGGTTTGTCGTGCTTTTCGACGCTGTTTATACATCGTTTGCAGTTCACTTTTCTCAATGCCTTTGACATTTGGATCTGCAAGAGAATTATTGTCTGGTAACGGCTCTTTAGGATGAGACAGTAAAGACAGCTCCTCCAGCTTTAGCGTTAGTAATTGTTCTTCATTACAGGTAGAGCGAGCAGTGTCTAACATATCAAAGTTAAGTAGGTCACGCGCGGAAATACTTGGATCAGCTCTTTGCATTAGTTCAATAAATGTTGATAGGGTTGTTTCCTCATTAAGTTCATCGTCGCTAACCAAATCATAGTCAATATCGAACTGCAGCATAACTTCAAATATAAGAGCTGTAGGCCAAATTTCAATTCCATGTTTACGGCTGGATCTACGAAGATCACGAGGTGTCTGCCGTAAAACTTTTTTGCAAGCTGTACAGGCTGCTTTTTCAGCCTTAAGCGGGGTTAACGGATAATAAGCTAAGTGTTGACAAAACTCGCATTTGACTGGAAAAGGGTCTATAAATTGCATCTATATTTTCCTCCTTGTAAAGATGCTTGATAGTCTATCTAAAAAAATGATTCGTATATAGCTTTGTATCAAGTCTAAATATGCATCAAAGAAGTTAGGTCGCTTAGAATCAATTGTTGTGTGCAGTTTTTTTAAATCAAAACGTAAACAAAGAAAGAAGAATAACCTTCGAGGAAAAGCTATTCGCAGCAGCGTAAGCTTGAAATATACTAAAGGTGCTTCGCAGTCATGGCTATTATTTACCTCATTGTCGTTGCTATGAAAAAGGCCACTTGAATGTCACGTTATTGATCGCGTTAAAAAATAGAAAAGTGCTGTCTGGCTTTAGTCTGGGGGCGCAATACTTTGAAAAATTTGGCTATAATATAAAACTGAGAATCTTTTCAAAAGCACTTCAGCAATTAAATAAGGTTTGCCGTGAGTGCTTGTCGCTTAGATCAAAACTGTATGGCTCTCTCAGGATCTGATCCTTACTATAATAGAATTTAAGGAGCAATTAGTTCCCTATATCTAACGGGGATTTACACAGTTTTTACATCCACACCTTTGCTATTCGTTTTAGGTAACAATGCCTCTAGCTAGCTGGTCAACGTATTTTAATAAGGTTGGGTGGCGGTTTTTACCATGCATTTGCTGTATATGCGCTTTTGCTTGCTCAAGATCAATGCCTGCACTACTTATATAAAGTGGGTTTTCGCTTTTTCCACGTAAAACTCCAGCCTCTTCTGGCGTATCTACAAATGAACGCTTAGCCACACCAATGACGGGGATTTTTCGGTCAAGGGCTTCGTAAAGATGCATACCTAGACCTGGTTTTTGTTCACGACTTAAAGTGACATACCCATCAACAATGATGATATCAGGTTGAGTCTCTAAAGATTTTAATACCGATAAAATACAAGGAAGCTCTCGTTTGTAAAACTGCCCAGGTTCATAGGGGGCAATATTTTCAATGGTGTTAACTTGCTTTGCTGTTATTTCTTCGTCGTGCCAGTTTTCAAATAAGATACCGGCAGCAATAGCTGTGTCGTCGTAATATTGGCAATCAATGGCAAAAATCAATGTGTACTCCTGTTAAATTATATGTGTCGTAGTGCTTTATTAATAATCACGGCTTTAATTTAAGGCGGCTTAACAGCCGCTTATATCAAGCTTAGATAATGCAGCGACTCGCTTATCTGTTATAGCTGCTATGGTGTTAATGGTTGCGGTGTAGGTGCGGCTGTCGCATTCTACCGATACGCTAAAATCATTAAATGTGACTTCTACGGGTTGCTTTATAAGTCTTTCTGTACCATGGCTTAAACGTTGCCAGTTTTCTTTACCTGCAAATAGTTCGTCTAATTGGGGAGCTGATAAACGTATAAAAATAGCCTCAATCGCCGATGTATAACGGCCATTAATAACTGCGGGCAACTTATTGCGTGCTAATCGGGTTGGAATGATACGTATGTCGATAATATCGCCGCTTGCTTGAGCTGGGCTTGCCATATCAAGCTGAATTACGAGTAGTCCACGTATTGTAATTGGCCCGTTGAAACGATACCGATATAGCTCAGGATTTTGATCAACTAAGGTTAACGCTTTGCTGTATTTTGAAAAAATAGCAGGCTCAGAGGCATGGCTTTGAAAAGCAAATATATTAAATAGCACAATTAAGTACAGACTCAGGTGTTTTAAATTGGTCAATCTCATTCGTTATCTCTAAATTAGTGGCTAGGGTTAATTTACTTGTCTGTTTCTTGTTGTGCACTTAAGCGTTGATAGTGCTGTTTAGTTTGACCATCACTAAACACTGCTTTATTGGCTGTTAATGCAATTAAGGTGAGCTTGATTGGGTGTGTTAAGTGCTCACTGCGTATTACCAATATACAATTTTTATCAAGTTGCCACTTTGCCGTTATTGCAGGCCTTTGGTGTAACCACGAATGAAATATACCTTCTCTCTCTAGTGCAAAGGTATCAAAATAGGAGTGCCCCAAACTTCGGTAGCTTCCTATTAAGTCATCAGGTTGCCATTGACAAGCAATTAAAGGTAAGGGGCATAAAACAAGTAAGCTTAGAAAACGCTTTATCATCTTTTTATCCTTAATGATCAGCTTCGGATACGAATATTACTATTATTTAGTTATAGATCTCGTATTTCACTTTGCTTGGTGTTCTTTTGCTAATAAAAATGCCAGTATATCGGCCTTTTTATCATCATCACTGGCACAAGCTGCAGGTGTTTGTTCCTTGTTGTTTAGTGTGTTGACATCAGCCCCATACGCTATAAGTATTTTTATTCGTTCTAAATTAACAACCGCTCGGGCTGCTTCATGTACATAATTAGATGCAGCAAGGTGTAAAGGTGTGTTACCTTCCTCATCGGTTTGGTTGATGTCTGGTCGAAGCATAGCTAACGCCAGTTTTAATGCGTCTGGGTGTGCTTCTGTTACTAAATTTTCCATTGGGGTAGAGTAATGCTTTTCACATCTACTGTCGTGATTAATCTGATAAAGATCAGGCTGTCCCTGTAGTAATAAAGAAAATAGCGTTAATTGATCTTTTCTAACCCCATGGTCTGTAAAGCGAAATAATACACTATGGCCTTCTCTATCTTGTTTTTCATAATCAAAAGCGAGTCCATGCTTAAGTAAAGCACTCACAAAATCGGGAGTGTAACTTGTAACTGCTATTTCTAATAAATCAAAGCCATCAATATCCGTTTTTTGAATATGTATATCAGCGCCTAACTCGATCATAACGTCTATACGCTGTGTTGCTTCACCTGATTTAATTAAAGCAATGATAGGGGTTTCGTCTATTACATCACGGTGATTAATATCTAATCCTTGGTCTATAAAATAGGTTAGATATTTTTTAAACGTATCTATGTCTACTTGTTTACGCCATTTCACTATATTAAAAAGAAAGTTTTGTTGAGCGTTATTCTCGTACATAGGGTCACACCCCTTTTCAATTAAGGCATCGAGAATCGACAGTGGTGTGTTAGGTGAAAGCGCTTGTGTTAATAATTTTCCCCCTTTGGCATTTAAATTTCTACAAGCGTTTATAAATTTAACTAATATGGCACATTCTTCTTCGCTTTTATGTTCAAAGTACCTTAATTCATTTTCTAATATTAGCAGTGGAAATGATTTTTTTTGATCGACTTTCAGTTTTGGTTTTTCGGTTGTTGAATTGATGAGACTTTCAATATCAATGTTATTAAAATCGACTTCCTCCTCGTCCCCCATATTTTTTAGCAAATCGAGCGACACGATATTTTTTTCATCTAATAGCAGCCAAAAATCCAAGGCAAGCCAATAGGCATGTAGATTTTGTAAAACAAACGTCTCATTCAATACTTGTATAATTTCGCTATCGCTGAGGATTTTTGCTATTTGTGTGGCGAGATTAAAATCCTTCGACTCGAGTGCTTGCTGCAATGTCATTAATCATCCTTGCTTTAAATTATATCAGGCGCGAGTTTTAATAGGGCACCCATTATATATTCAGTCACTACGGCTTCAGCACTGGAATCGGTGCTAAATTCATCGGTTTGTTGAGGATAAATACGTTGATACAAATCACTTAAATCTGCGGTTATAGTAACGCTGCTTTTTTGTGATGCAAAGTTTGTCGCTAGTAGCATCATAATAATATCGCGAAAGTGGCTACTGTCTTTGTCTTGGTCGGTTGCAGGCATTAGCCGATCACGTTTGTTATTAAGCAGTGTTTCAAACTCTTTAAGGAAATCTTTACTGCTACGCTCTTTTATCACGAGTGCTTGAAGGGCTTTAAGTTGCTCTGCGCGAGATTGTTGCAGAGCAATCGCAGCAACCGCTTTACGAACATGGTCACTGGGTTCTACTTGAGGAAATAGCATGGGTGCGTAGCGTGCAGCATCGGCGGCTTTCCAATAACCTTTTTTCATATCGCGTGCGATTATTTCAAGTAATGGGCGTTCTTTTCTATCCATTTTGTTGCGCCTGTTTTGCTATTAATAACATTTCGGTGATTTCGTTAAACCCTTTTTGATTACTATAATCAATAGCTTGTTGTTCAGCTTTGTTATAAATCAATGTATCGCAACCGTGTTTTATTAATTCTTTCACTATATCTTTTTTACCGCCTACCGCAGCATAATGTAATGCGCTACTACCTGCGGCATCAAGTGCATCAATATCAGCCTCTTTCTCAAGTAATAGCTTAATCATACTTAAGTGACCTTGTTTAGCTGCAACATGTATTAGGCTTTCGCCTTCACAGCTAATTGCATGATAGTTATCATTACTATAATTTAGTTGTTCGATAACTAAGTCTAAATATGAATTGAGTACAAACTCTTTATTGGTATTTTTACTGTAATTTACATCGACGCCTGCATTTAAAAATGCCGAGACGATATCTTTTTGGTTATTAGCACACGCAAGCCAAATAGACGATACGCCTTCATTAGATTCGATAAGCGGATCAGCACCTTGCTCTAGCAGGTATTTAACAAGCATATTGTTGTGTTTAGTGCAGGCAATGAATAACGGTGTATAGCCATCGTCATTAGCGATATTTATATCGCTACCATGTTCTAGTAGCAAAGTGACTAAGGGTTTATTGATTAATGCTGTTGCTATCAATAACGCGTTATTACCATTTTTGTCACTGTGGTCAATATCGGCGCCTTGATCTAATAAATTGCTTACAACATCACGTTTTCGATTACTAACCGCCAGTAATAATGGACTGTCTGAATTTGTATTGGTTAAATTGATATCTAATCCGGCATCAATTAAAGGGCTTAATAACGCATTTTGGCCTGTTATGGCGATTAGGTGAAGTAGACTATTACCTTGGTAATCACTAATGTCAGGACGGGCTCCGAGTTCAAGTAGCAATTCTGCTGCCGGCTTTTGTCGAGCCTTTATAGCCATAAATAAAGCGGTCCTACCTTGATGATCTTCATAGTCAATTTTTGCTCCACTTTCCAATAGCTCGGACATTATATCAACGTATCCGTTAGCCGATGCATAGTGCAATGCTGTACAGCCGTGCGAATTAGTATAATTAGGATCAAGGTCTTTTTCTTGTGATAAGAGCAACTGAGCAATACGGCGATTACCGTCAGCGCATGCTTTAATAAATGATTCTGACATATCTTTCCTTGTCGATTATGAGTGTAGCGTATAACGTGTTATTAATATTTTTATACTAGCAAGAAATAGCATGATGAGAAAGCGAGTAAGCCGCGCAGGAGCTGAAGTTGCCATCTCCATGAATTTATATATTACAAATATTTTCAATTGGTTACACTACATTTTTGTGTGCAATTCAATACTACACAAGCAGTTTATGAACTTAATCTTATTATGAGTTAAGAATGAACGGTTCGTGGTGTTGTCAATTATTTTGGTGTGCTGTTCAGCCTGCTTTGGTATTTTATTTCGCGGTTTATTTTTATTGGGATTATAAAAACGTCTTGGTTTAAGATGTTGTGGGGAAGTGAAAATTAAGTAAAACTACTGCGTTTTTTACAACCCCTTACCTATACTCATTTAAGTAACAAAGAGTTAGTCGCCCAAGGCATTTTGATAACGCGTGTCTGAAATTTATTCGAAAAACTCGATCCTCATTCTTTCAGAACAAAGTAACTTATATATTTTATCGTTTCCATTTACTTGAGCAAACTCCTCTGGGGTCAATCCTTGGTTATCTTTTGATTCTAATAGTTGCCCACGTTTACAAAAAATACCGGTTCCGGGTAGAAGTGATAATAAAAACCAAATGATATCTTCATCTCCTCGCAGAGCAGCATAATATATAGCGGAGCGCCCGGTACTGTCTTTTTTAAACATTTCATCATCTATAGCAAGACTTTTATATTCGGAGTATATGAACTGCTTAATTTTGTCTAGGTTTAAATTCTCAATACTTAACATTAATTCTGTTTTGCCTGAAATATTCATATAATTTATTTTATTCCATAATTTGGCTGAAGTTAGTATTTTCGTTTTTCTTTAAATTGTATTTTAATAACTTTGTAATATTTATTTCAAGTAGGGTAGCGTTTTTTGCCTTGTTTGTATAGAATTCTAAATGATAACTATTATTGCCTACATCTTCAGCTAATTGCCTAGTAGGTTACATTTAAAATTTTTTTGAGTGTAAACTTAATTGATTAAGCTGTGTTATATCTAAGAGATAGAATGAATACAATTAAACGAATCCAAATATCAGCGCTTTCAATTGCGATAAGTGCAATTTTATCACCTTCAGTATACGCAACTACGGCGTCATCAAGCATTGAGAAAATAGCTGTTTCGGGTGTTAGGCAAGCTTTTCGCGGCGATGTGCCTTTAAGTGAACAACCACAAAGTATTGAATTTATATCTGCAGAAAACCTTGATGATGCAGGGGTGACCACACTCACAGATATATTTGATTTAACGCCGAGTATTTCTGAACAAAATGATTTTGGTGGATTGTGGGAAAGCTTTGCAATACGTGGTTTAGTAGGTGATGAGAATATTCCTTCAGGCTTTTTAATTAATGGCTTTTCATCTGGTCGAAGTTTTAGCGGCACCCGTGATACCAGTAATATTGATTATGTAGAAGTGATGAAAGGCCCAGGCTCTGCACTTTATGGCCGCTCTGAGCCTGGTGGTACTATTAACATTATTACTAAAAAGCCACAATTTGAAGAACAAGGCTCTGTAAAAATAAGCGCAGGTAGTTGGCAAAGTTATCGCGGTGAAGGCGACTACACTAATGCAATTACCGAACAACTCGCCTTTAGAGTAAACGGCGCGATTGAAGAAAGTGAAAGCTTTAGAGACTACCACGAAAATAAAAAAACGGTGATAACGCCTTCAATATTATGGTTAATTTCCGACACAACAAAGTTAAATTATGAACTAGAATATGTCGACCAAAGTGTGACGTTTGACCGTGGTATTGTTGCCGTAGACGGAAAGGTAGATGCATTACCCATTGATACTTTTTTAGGTGAACCAAGTGATAAACCAACAGAGGTTGATGCGATTTCTCATCAACTTACCTTTGAGCACCAAATAGGGCAATGGTCGCTTTTAAATGGGTTTAGCTATAGCGACTCTAAATTTATAAGCGAATCGAGCGATGCAGAACTGGCACCAGGGCGGCAGGTTTATTTTACTGATGGCGAAACCTTAAGTAGACAACATAACGAGCGTGACTTTCAAACTAAAAATATTTCTGCGCGTACCGAGCTTAGTGGCAGTGTAACAGCGGCTGGGTTTACCCACCATTTATTAATAGGTGCCGACGCCAGCAAGTTTGATTTTGATAAACTCTGGTACAGATACCGCCCTACGCTTGAAGATACGCGCTATGCAATCAATATGTATAACCCTGTGTATGGGCAAACAGCACCCGAAGGCTCACTTTTATATAACAGCACTGAAGTACAGCACAGTTACGGGGTTTATATTCAAGATCAAATCGACATCACTGAGCAATGGAAAGTGCAAGTGGGTGGCCGTTATGATTGGTTTGATCAGCAAATAGATAACCATATCAATCAAAGTCAGTCTAAGAGTGACCAAAGTACATTTAGTCCACGGGTTGGTTTAGTGTACGCCTACTCAGACGATATACAATATTACACCAGCTACTCTGAAGGTTTTAGGCCAAACAGCGGTTACGACATAAACGGTGATGCATTTAAGCCGGAATCCACAACCTCTATTGAGGCGGGTATTAAATTTAGCACCGATACCCTAAATGGTAGCTTTACCGTATTTAGCGCCGAAAAAAGCAATATGCTAACTACAGATCTGCAAGCGGGTGTGTCGACAGCATTAGGAGAGGTAACTAGCGAAGGGGCTGAGTTTGATTTGCACGGTTATATTACAGAGCGCACCTCATTTGATTTTGCCTATACTTACATCGATGCAAAAACAGCAAACGATACGGTTAATACAGATTGGTGGGTAAAACTGCCAAAAGGCAGCCCATTACTGAATATCCCTAAACATAGTGCAAATGTGCGCCTTAAAAGAGATTTAAATGACTTAATCGATTTAAATGCGACTATTGGTATAGCTGTTCAGTATGAAGGTGAACGTTTAGGTGAAACGATTGATCCTACATATTATTTACCTTCGTATACGCTAGTGAACCTGTTTGCAACTTATAACGTTAATGATGATGTGAGTTTACAGTTAAACGTGAATAACGTTCTGGATAAAGAATATTACTCAAACTCTTACTCTGCAATTTGGACTCAACCCGGTGAGCCGGTAAATTATAAGCTGAGCTTAGAATATAGCTTTTAATTTATAGTAAAAAACCATTTAGCCGCAGTACTACTGCGGCTAAATGGTCTCGTGTGTATTGTCAGTTGGGCTTTACTAACTTGTAGCTAACTGCGTGACTTATATTACAAAACCGCATAAAACAATACTTTGTGTAACACGGCAGCAATAAATTCATTGAATAAGGGTTCTAAACATCAAGTTGACTGGGAAAAGCCAATTTTATCATCACTTTAAGCTTAATTTAGACAATACAGGTTACTACAGGTTTCCAAGTGACAGAGTTATTTTTAATTTAAAACTATTTAAAAATAAATAGTCCAACAGATTAAAGGCAGGTTTTGTTTATGTGTAACAATTAAATTATTACACATAAACACCGTATCGGAAGCAGACCATTACATCAGATTAGTTATTTTGTAAAACACTGGCTCTATCTAAACAAGAAAGTGTTGCTTGGCCTTGCTGCTTATAAAGTTCTGCTATTTCCTCTCTGCCTTGTGCTGCTTTATCTAAACAATACAATAACTCGTCTGGGCGCATTAATTTTATATTTATAGGTAAAAAGTTAAGATGATCATGATTTATATGCGCATTATCTAAACCAATAAACATACCTATATTACCGTCAGGGTGATCTACTGACCATTCTTCAGGTGCGCCATCCATGTCTAATTGTAATGTAAGAAAACGGTGTTTTTTGAGGCGCTCTTTAAAGTTATCGATATTGGGTATTATACCGCCAATGGTTTGAATTAGGTTCATCTGCCAAGAGCTGTTGAATCTTTGAATGGGTTCATTGGTCTCTAGATATACCTCAAATGCTGCTTCAGGACTTGATAAGCCACTTGTAGCAACGATTTGATTTTCCCATTCTGGTGGTGTAACCAAAACAATATCTCGCGTGCTGCCATGCCAGTGAGGGTAATCTGCTAAATAAGGATTTAAAAAGCTCAGCTCTAATGTTTCGTTTATTTCACCGGCTTGTTGCCAATAAGATGATAATATTGCTTGCTCTGATTCAGTTTGTTGCTGATCATCTGAATTGCCTTGCAAAAATATGCTCTTATCATAACTGCCCCTTTTCCATGGGCATGGCATATCATCTGGCAAGCCTTCCCAAGATTCTATGGCTAAATGAAAGTCGCGACTCAATGAGTCAAACTCAGCAGCATCAGCATCTAATCCAGTGTAGATTATATAATCTTCATCAAACTTAGTTTTAACGTCGTAACTACCATCACTTTCTAATTCAAAACGAGCTTTGTTCCAAGGTATATCTGATTCGTCTTTTTTCATCATTTTATAAAGTGCATAAAATGCTTCATCACACTGAGAATATTTCAACACTCCATCGATTATATCTACACTATAAAATTTTTCTTCACCGCCTGTATAGTAAGTCCCTGCCATAAAACCACAGGTATTTTCTCGACTCAGGCCGATATCACAATAAGCTTTATCCCACTGTTCGGGTAATGCGTCGAACATTGATTGGCCAATATGCTGGTGAATTTCTTCTGCTGAATTAAACATTATTACTCCTAGAGATTAAAATTAAACATCCTGTTCAGTTAATTGGATCTGGCGTTCTTTAAAGCTGCTAATTAATTTTTTTGATGGATTACTGTGCTCTAAACCGATGACTTGTTGTAAGTTAGGCAGCAGTGGCAAGTCTTTTGATGCTTTATTGCTTACCTTTAACACCTCATCTCCACAGCCTGGATCCCAAAAAGGCCATATCTGAGCATAAACATCTGCGCCGCCATCGACACCGCAATCTTGTGTCAACGAAGTGACTTTCGCTAACAATTCCTCAGAGATATCAAGCCCTTTAAAATAAGCCAGTGCCTCAGGTATAACTTCATACCCTTCTTGCTCTTTATCAATTTCTCGCAGGTGGTATTGGGCTATAAACTGGGTAAGGTCAAACTTAGGGGTTAATAAATTTTTTTTATACATCAGCTCTTCGATAACAAGTAACTTAAAATGCAGGTCGCTAAATTTGATCTTAGGCGTTTTATTAATAGGAAATACTTTGGGTGTGTTTTTAAGGGCTAAAGTCTGTGCGATAAGTTGATCAAGATGTACTTTTGTTTTACTGTCTGGAGTAAGTTTTGAAAGATTCTCTAAAAATGTAATGGTATTATTTTTCACCATTAAAATTTTAGCAGCCTTGTTATAGCCCGCATTTATAAAGGCAATAGGGTCATTTTCAATATTTGCTATTTCTTGGTTATATTCTTTAACTCGTTTTTTGATAACCTGAGCCTTGTAGTTACCTTCATTTAATTTTTTTATATAACCCTTTATTTCGGCAATCTTAGTTTTTGGAGTTGGATATATGCTATAGCCATTCAAGACGCCTTGAGTTATAAAGTAATCAATTTGGTCATCACTCCAATGTGAAATATGAGTTGAAAGTAACTTTAAGACCTCTTTTGATTTTTTATAGAAAAAGTCGCTTTTTTCGGTATAAAAACCAATCATTTCGCTAACTAAAATATAGAGTAGTAAATCACGATTTTCATCGTTTTGTTTGCTACATACAATGTCATTAATTAATTGTGTATATTGCTCTAATGGGTCTGAAGCTGATGGTAATAAACTGATTAGAAGGTTACTGGTATCTTGGTAAGGATAAGTGCGTAAAAACTTAAATGCTAAGTTGCCACCAATACGCTTTAAGTCGTCATATCCTTCACTGTGATAAGAAGGATGACAAAAATATAAAGAAATTAAATCACTCACCATTTCCCTTAAATCACCTTGCTCTGCAGGCGTTGGGTTTTGGATCAGTTGAGTGTTGGTCTCAAGTAACAGCTGCTCTATCTCACTCTCTAATAACTCTGTGTGCATTAGCAAAGCATGATGAGATTTTTTGTCAAAAATAACTTTATAATCTGATGAACTAAATAGCTGTAAAAAATAATATAATTTCGCAGGTTGGCTTTGACCTTCACGAAATAATCTTAATTCTTTAATTAGTGATGAATAAAGTTGTAAAAGCGTTGCTTTATCAAATGTGTCTTTCCATCGACGGTTTATCTTATCTTTTAATGACTTGTTTAATTTTTGTGTATTTAAATCCAGTTCATCCAAGTCAGGAATAAACGTTTTAAAAAATGACATATAGATACTCATTAATAAAAATAAAAAGGCTATTTTTAATTTTAAAGAAAAATAGTTTAGATATTAAATAATCATAGCTTATCTCTGTAGTAAAAGTAATTGTTAGTTATTTTGGAAATAAGTGGCAATATAGAAATTAAAATATGTATTTTTCTGTATTGATATTGAAACTTTATTCAGCTTGCTCTTCTGTTCCAAATAAGGCGTCAATATAAGCGAGTTCTTCGCTAAAAATACCATTAATAAATGCACTTTGTTCACTTATTACAGCGTCATTAGGTTTGGCTTGGAAGTCTTGTTGGCATCTGACAAGTTCGTTGGCTAACCATGGGCATTTGTCGGTTGCCGTAGTTATTGCTGTTTTTAAAAAAGAGGGCCATTTTATTTTTTGTAAATTAAAGCGGTAAAGCGTGACGGCGATATGGCTATACGCTTGTTGCTCAAGTGATGGTGGGCTATCACTATTTGCAGTATTACTATTTAGCAGCTTACTACTGATAAGTGCTTTTTGCAGTGCGACTTGTTGTGATTTACTTAAAAAAATCGTTGTCATAATGCGTCGGAGGCCTTGGTTGCAATTAAAGATGGCATTTAATAGGAAGGTTAAGCAAGGCGTTTCATGACTCATGCAGCACCTAAAATGCAGCAACAGTGATAGCAAAATTGGGCTGACTCTTTACTGAATTAAGTAAATACAATTGTAATCGGGTGGATGATTTTAAAACGTAATGCCATAAATAGACACCATATATACAGGCCGTGTTATGTTTTTGATTAACTTTATAAAAGCAATAACTTACTAAACCCATATACAACTATATGGATGCATAAATTAGAACTGTGCATGGGGGAGCTAGCAAGCACACTTGCAGATTATAATAAGCTATTGTTTAACTAATATCAGCTCAGCAATAGCTTATTAATTTAATGTAATGGGTGTTATTTTTGCTGTTGCGTTATCCAGTCATTTATTACTTCTTCAAGTACTGCAATTGGCAGCGAGCCTTGGCCTATAACTGTGTCGTGAAAGCTGCGAATGTCAAAATCAGCGCCAAGTTCTTTTTCAGCTTTTGCACGTAGTTCACGTATTTTTAGCTCGCCCATTTTGTAAGAAAGCGCTTGTGCAGGCCAAGAGATATAACGATCTATTTGATCTTCTACGGCACTTTGTGGCAATGCAGTATGTTCGCTCAGGTAGTTAATTGCGCGCTCTCGACTCCAGCCGAATGCATGAATGCCGGTATCAACAACCAACCTAACTGCACGCCACATTTCATATCCTAATCTGCCAAAATCACTGTATGGATCTTGATAAAAGCCGGCTTCTTTACCTAAACGCTCTGCGTAAAGACCCCAACCTTCACCAAATGCTGAATGGCTTAAGGTACGCCGAAATGGTGGCACATCCAGTTCCATTGCAATTGCATTTTGTAAGTGATGCCCTGGTATGGCTTCATGTAAGCTCAAGGCTTCTAAATTATATAAAGGTTGCAACGAAGGGGTTGAAGCTAAAAAGTAAGTGCCAGCAGAGCGGTTATCTGCTGGTGGCATATAAAAAGCGCCTCGACTGGCAGAGTCTTTAATAGCAAACGTATTACGTGGTAAATGACCAAAATAGGTCGGCAACTTGCCATACATTTTTTGTGTAATGAAAGCGGCTTTTTCTAATAAATCTTGTTTGTCTTTTGCATAAAACTGTGGAGCAGTTGCTAGAAACTGCAGAAAATCAGCATACGAACCCTTAAAGTTTAGTGAATCAATAATAGCCTGCATTTCAGCTTTAATACGCGCCACTTCTTGTAGACCAAGCTCATGAATTTCTTCTGGCGTAGCTTGTGTGGTGGTGTAATAACTTACTGCATACTTATAATATTCAAGCCCGCCTTTAACGCTTGAAATACCGGGATCTGTTCTGCAATTTGGCATGTAATCATCAACAAAAAAATCATAAAAATGCTGATAAGCAGGAACCACCTTATTGCTAATTAGGGCTTTCGCTTTTTCTTGATAGGCTGCTTTTTGTTGTTGGCTAAAGGTGTTGGGCATACGTGTAAACGGTTCATACAAGGCAATGTTTTGTGGCTCTTTTTCGATATGTTTACTGATGCTTTTATGATAATTTTTAAAGCTCTCGCAATAGTGTGTGTAGCCTTGTTGTATGCCTTCTTTCATGAGGTTGATGTTTTCTTGGTTAAAGCGTGGGTAGTCGCTCAAACTAACCAAAAAATTGTCGTAATCGGTGGTAGTTAAAAACGCCATATTAGCAGGGGCCTCGGCAAAATATGTATGCCAGCCGCTTAAAAAGTTAATAGGAAAGTACTTATCAAGTGACTGGTAACTTTGTTGCTCTGTTTCGCGCTCGTATTTAAAAAGCCGATAATTCATCAGTTGTTCTTTACTGAGTGATTTTGGGTTAATGGCAGCTAATTTGTGCAGCACTTGGTCGTTATAAGTTTGGCGCTTACTTATGGCTTGCTCACTCCAGCGAGCCAGCTTTCCATTGGGTTTCCATCCATCGGGGTCGGTGCGAAAAAATACTTTTTCGCTTTTTGCATGTTGCCAGTGTTGGTCAATAATATTTTTTAAATCGGTATTGTCATCAGCCAGACTTGGCAATGACACCATAGTTAAAGAAAGAGCCAAGAGATTTGTTTTATACATGTTGTTTCTCATAATTAGCGAGTTAGTTTTTTATAAAGGGTAGGCAGTGATTTTTTGAGTGCGTACCAAGCTATATAAAATTTATTGTTTTATAGGTTAAGCGTATCAAATTAACGATATGAATGCGCTGACCTTGAACAGCAATACAGAGAAAATTGGCAAGTATGTTGCAAACAGAGCAACTCATTGATATTTAAAACATTAATGGAGCGCTTTCGGTTAAGGTATTTAGCGAAAACTAAAGTGTATATCGTTCACGCTTTTTATTGAATGTATCCCCCCTGCAGATGACAGCCTATGAGTGGTCATTTTTAGTTACTTTTACGCTAGTATTATTTTATAAAGTAAATCATTCTTTATTATTGTATTATAATTTCAGTGTACTACCTTTGTATTGTTAGTTTTTTGCTAATGACATTATTGATATATCAGTTTACATCTGATGGGTAACCTAATTTAAGGACGATTTTATGACGATTGGAAGTACACCTAAAAAAACACTATATAAAGCCAAGCGCCTTTCACTGGCATTATTGCTCGCTTGTTCCACTACAAGTTATGCAGCGGTTGAAAAGTTAACCGTCAGTGGTAATCAAATATTAGCTGGTGATGAGGCAAAGAGCTTTGCTGGTTCAAGCTTATTTTGGAGCAATACAGGTTGGGGCGGCGAAAAGTTTTATACCGCGCAAACGGTTGCCAATGCGAAACAGGAATTTGGCGCTAATATCATTCGTGCTGCGATCGGTCACGGACAAAATACCTCAGGCAGTTTGAATGACGATTGGGACGGTAATATTACTCGTCTTGATACAGTTGTTGATGCAGCAATCGCAGAAGATATGTATGTCATTATTGATTTTCATAGTCACGAAGCGCATACCGACACTGATATGGCGATCCGGTTTTTTGAACGAGCAGCCACTAAATATGGCGACTACGACAACGTTATTTATGAAATTTATAACGAGCCACTACAGATATCGTGGGCTAACGATATAAAACCTTACGCCAACACCGTTATTGATAAGATCAGAGCTATAGATCCTGATAATTTAATTATTGTTGGTACGCCTACTTGGTCACAAGATGTTGATATTGCCTCAAAAGATCCGATAGAACGCTACAATATTGCTTATACCTTACATTTTTATGCAGGTACGCATGGTGAGTCACTTAGAAATAAGGCGCAGACGGCTTTAAATAATGGGATTGCTTTATTTGCAACTGAATGGGGCGCAGTCAATGCTGATGGTAATGGTGGTGTAAATAGCAACGAAACTGACGCGTGGATGGCTTTTCTTAAATCAAATACTATTAGCCACGCTAATTGGGCCTTAAATGACAAAGATGAAGGTGCATCAACCTTTCTTCCTGGTGGTAGCTGGGATTCACTAAGTGCATCGGGGCAGAAGATAAAAGATATTCTACTAAATTGGGATATGAATAATGCACCGCTTGACTCAGATGAAGATGGTGTAATTGATTCACAAGATCAATGCCCTAACACACTGCCGAATACACCCGTAGATTCTATTGGGTGTGCGGCTACAGACTCAGATGGCGATGGCGTAATTGACGTACAAGATCAATGCCCCAATACACCAGAAGGTACTGATGTCGATTCCTCGGGTTGTGCTGTTACAACAGGAACAAGTTGTACTGAGGTAAAAACGTATCCAAATTGGGTTAGAAAGCATTATCCTGCAGGCCCTTACACACATAACGAAGCTGGCGACCAAATTCAGTATCAGGGCAATGTTTATAAGGCGAACTGGTATACAAATAGCCTGCCTGGTAGTGATAGTTCATGGACATTTGTTAAAAGTTGCAGCTAAGTCATACTTGTTTTTAAATAAATAGGTAGAGCGCAGTCGCTTTACCTATTTTATTGATTTTTATAGAAATAGGATTATAGACAATCTTCGAATTCATGACGTCAGGGTTGACTCTTTACTAAAATACAATCGTAATTGGATTGGCGGTTTTAAAAATCTAGCTGATAAGCTGGGGTGGATTTTTCTTTTGCGGATCCACATAACTTATAGCTTCTCCAGAAAACTAATCACTCATTGAGATCGACACAAGACCTACAACAGTACAATATAAGTCTATGCTTTAATTGATTTTGAAAAGAGGCTTTCATTGGATTCACTCACACAGGTTGTGCTTGGTAGTGCAGTTGCTTATACAGTATTAGGTAATAAGCTGGGCCGTAAGTCGTTATTAGTTGGAGCGGCGTTTGGCACGTTACCTGATTTAGATGTGCTCATTAATTTTGGTGGTGATGTCGAAAACTTTGTCTATCACCGCAGTTTTAGTCATTCTTTGCTTATACAGCTGTTAGTAAGCCCCTTGTTTGCATGGCTTTTACTTAAAATGGATTGGGCAAAAGATGTATCGTTGCGGCGCTGGTCTGTCGCTCTATTTTTAATTTTAAGTACTCACTCATTGCTTGATAGTTTTACCGTTTATGGAACACAATTGCTGTGGCCACTGACGACTTACCCCTTTGGTATATCGAGCATATTTATTATTGATCCTGCGTATACTTTGCCATTGTTACTCTCTTGTATAGCGCTTTGCTTGGCGCGGATGCGGCCTTACGCACAGCGTATAAATACTGCTGCGTTAATCGTCAGTTCGCTTTATTTAGCTTGGGGGTTGGCGGCTAAATGGCATATCGAAGATAAAATACATCAGGCACTAAATACCCAAAATATCATATTTAAGCACTTTGAAAGTACACCAACGCCATTTAATACCTTGTTGTGGCGGGCTGTGGCCGTTACCGAGTTTGGGCATTATGAGATTTATGCCTCTGTGTTTGATGACGCAGACAACGTTGATATGCAATTTTACCCTAGCGAAAATACGCTACTAGCAAAGCTTGATGATGCAAGGCAGATCAAGTTACTGCAAGCATTTACTAAAGGCCTTTATGGTGTTTATCAACAAGATGAACAAGTGATTATGAGTGATTTAAGAATGGGCCTTGAAGGTTATTATGTATTCTCATTTGTGGTTGCACAGCAAAAAGATCAGCAGTTGATCCCAGGTTCTTATCAACAACTCAGCAACCGATTTCCACTTGATAAGCTCGGGCTTATTTTTGCGCGTATTACTGACCCAAATATCGATTTAGCAACTACCGTAAAAGAGCCCACATCTCCCTGAAATAGATTGCTGGGTTAGGCCTTCTATTTTGTTAATAATTATGTGGCTATTAGCCAACTATCGCTGGGTACCAATTTGCTAACACTACACCAAATAAGCCCACTAAAAATACAATGGATATCAACATCATTAAAGCTGCGGTGGCGATTGTTATCATTTTATTAGATGTTTTCCCCGCATACCTAACCAGTTCAGCAATGAGCAATGGCATCACATAAGAACATACGCTAACAGCTAACACGGTTGGGCCTGTGAACGTTGTAGTATCAATCCCGAGTGAGCCAAACGTTAAAAACCAGGCAAAAATTATTAACCTAAAAAATAGCACGCCGTTTGCTGCAAGGTATAAACGAATTGCCCATATTTGATGCGAATTTATATTACGCCCTCTAGCAGCCAGCACTGCAAATATGCTCGATAAAATAACCATACCACCACCAAACATTGTCAGGCTATGCATTAGCAGGTTGCCTACTGTGCCTCTAACAATCATAAGGTACATTCCTGCGATTGAAATGGTACAAGCTAACAGTACGAATACGCGGCCGTTATAGCGATGAAACTTAGTATATTTTGCTCTTATTGCGGGGATTAATTGCAAACTCCCGCCGATTATCATTACTACGGCAAGTAGCACATGCGTGGCATAGATCAAATTACCGATGGGGTCGCTCGCAACATAGGCGGTATTGTTAAAGCGGACCCAGCCAGATAAACCTGTAGTAACGCTAGTCAGGGCATACCCCAAAATAAGGTAAATTACAAAGCAACCTTGTGCCATTAGTAAGCAAATAAACCATATTTTTTTACTGTTTTCGAGCAGCCTATTTGGGGTTGTTTTCATTTTTTGCATTAACATGTACTTTTCCATTAAATCGTTTCAATAGCCAAATATAAAGACTTTCAGGGCGAATACTTCTCAAATTCGAAACTTGAGCAACGATATATGGATAATTTTTACGGTTAGTTACTGACACATTCACTAACAAAGTCTTTTTGCCATAGCTAGAGTTACTTTGTATTATCCAAGTTAAAGCAACGTTGTTTATACAACGTCATTTTAAGAGCGACCTGTTATGCAAAATAATTCTCCTTATTACCTTCTCGTCTTTGTGTGCATGGGGTTGATGTTATTTAATGCACTGAAAAAAGATAAGCAGCTAGTTCACTATTTGTTTGCACTATTTTGTGGCTCGCTCTGTATGGTTGGGGCGCAAAAACTCAGTGCGTCAAGTGTCGGAGGGTATCAATACCTAATAGGGCTATTTACTTGCGCTACATGTAATGTTTCATGGTTGATTGCTAGAGCGTTATTTCGTGAAAACAAGCCAATTTCTCGCAGGCATATCGTTTTTGCTGCAACTATTGCAGGCTTGATAATGTTTAACCAAACATGGCATTACTTAGTGAGTTTTGATCCTCAGCCATTACCTACCAGTGATATAATGTGGCGCTTAAAGCAAGGGGTGAATGAAGTAACCATATTGCTTTCATCAAGCATACTTGTGCTCTCTTTTTGGGAGGCAATAAGAGGCTACAGTGAAAAAACAGTGTCACAAAAAATGCAATCAGTGCTCTTTGCCAGCGCTTGGTTTTTAGCTGTGTTTAATGCAAGTGTATTACCTAAGCTAATGTTTAGTAAGACTGAAATTGAGCTATATAATCCCATTATTATTACCTCATCTGCACTACTAATTGTGCTTGCGATGCAAACATTAATGTTTCTTCAAGCGAGAGATAAAAATAGCCAAGGTATTAAAAATGAGGGCGATACAGTTAGTATTTTTAATGACATTGAGATAACTGAAAACACCAATCAACATGAACAAATCGATGTTGCCCCTGAATTAATCGATGGCATTGATCAACTTATCAATAAGCAACAGCTATTCTTGCAAACAAATCTTAAAATTTCAGATTTTGCTCAAGTATTACAAGTACCTGAATATAAAATCAGCCGAGCTATTCGCTATCACTACAAAGTAGCCAACTTTAATCTGTTTATTAATCAATATCGTGTTAAATATGCGCAAGTTTTATTGGCAAGTGAGGATGCTAAAGGTTGGAGCATTTTAAGCATCGCGCTTGAAAGCGGCTTTTCTTCTTTAGCGACTTTTAACCGGGTGTTTAAAAGTATTGTGGGTGAAATTCCTAATGAATACCGAAAACAAAGCAGCAATCATCCTAATATAAGGGGTAGGGAACTTGTTGATTAGTGAGTTGTAGGTTTGTTTTTATAGTTAATCAAGAATATTAGATGTGAATCAACCACACTAAATTGAAAGTATAAGGTGCTATAAACATAAAAGCCGCTCATAGAGCGGCTGAATACTGAGGAGCTACTTTGAAAATTCTGGACAAGTTTTATCTTGTATTTGCTTTAAATCGTACTGCATAAAGCCTGCCTCGCCAAATACATCGGTGCCGTTCAAGTAATACTTACCTTGCTCTTCATTCGGGTTTTTAATGTCATAACCCAATACTTTAGCCACTTGCAGACTAATTAAATAATGGTTAGGCATACAACCTAATTCTTTTTTAATTCGAGTTATTTCATTTTTTGGAATATCAACACCGTAAAACATAAATGGTACCCGGGCGATATCCATGTCGACAGCGTTATGTCCAAAACGACCATCTTGCCCTGTCAGTTCACCATGATCTGGCGTGAAGAATATATATGTTGGTTTACCTGAATCTTTAAAGAATTCATAAATGTTAGCTATCACCTTTTGTGTGTAAAGTACTGAGTTATCGTAGCTATTCAGCATGTACTTTTCATAGGGTTGCTCATCAACAGGATACACTTCTTGAGTTTTAGGGTAATTAGCTACATAAGGTGCATGAGCGCTGCGCATATGTAACGTAATAAATTGGGGCTTATTGTAATCCAGATTCATGGAATTAAGTTCGAGCAATAAACGATCATCATAATCTCCATCGAACTGATCTAGATGCTTATCTTCTTTCCAGGTATCAATATCCCCAAGTGAAAATGCATAGGTTAAACCTCCTGCATTTTTTTGTGTAGTAATGTAATGGGTTTCAAACCCTTGACGCTTAGCTAACCGAAACAAAGCAGTGTCCATTTTACTTATATGGACTGCATTATTAGGCTCATATACGGTGTTAAAAAATAAGCTAAGAGATACTCGTGTTGAAACAGCGCTTGAGATCGCAGGCAAATAAAAGAAATTAGGGTCTTGTTTATACGGCATTAAATCTGGCGTTGTATCTCTTTGATAACCATATAAACCCATATTGTAATAACTCAGGCTTTCACCCATTAAAATTACAATATTTGCATCCGCAGGTTCGCCTTTGCTCAATTGATAAGGTTGATAGCTAGGCATTTCTTTACGTAATCCCAGAATCATTTTTAACTGGCGAGCGCTAAAGAATGACACACTGTATAAGCCATTTTTCATAGCTGAGTGCGCAATATTAGGCTGGTATTTTTGAGAGCTCTTAGAACCTAAAGACTGTAAAAAGGGTAACGTGAGCAATAATACAAACAACACCGAGATATAAGGTACGGTAAAACTGGTTTTATGGTATTTGTTATAGGTGAAATACGCTAAGCCATAAAATGCCATGGATAAAAAGAACGCTGGTAGCATAAATTTCAAACCATCAGCAAAGCCAATTAGTGCATCATGCATTTCACCCATCATTAGCACCATATCAAAAGCACTGTAAAAGCCGCCAAAGTATTGGAAGTACATCAGTTCAGAGGCCTGCATTAGAGCCATTATCAGTAAAACAATATTGTTAAGTTTAGGGGTGCGGCTTAACAGCATGAAGACCATTAACAGTAAGGTAATGATAATGCTTTTGAAGTTATAACCGGCCAAGTAGTTATGATTAAACAAGCCATAAATGACATCCGGCATCAGTGCGAATGCCCATAGGGCCAAAAGCGTTAAGAGGGTATGTTTAAATTGTTGCACATGCAGTTCCACTATTCAGGTTTGCAGGCATTGTAATAAAAATCACATGCAAAGGCATGAGTATTTGAAATAATGTATGAATTTTAACTATTAGGTTTATACCTCTTTGGTCTGATGCCTTTTATTGCTTCTTTATGATGTGCTCACTCTCAGTAAATAAAGATATTTATGAAAAAGATCTTTATTTTTTTACACCTGCAAGATCAGTACACTAGCATTCGGCTGTCGTGCATTTGTGCGTTCAGTGTTGATTGTATTTTCCTTAAAAATGCTTGTTAATATGTGGTATATATTAGTTACCTGTAAGGTAATAGCAATTAGTATACTTTTAGTAACCTAGTTGCATTTTTAGGAGAGCTAATAGGCGGCAAGTGGAAAGGCTCGAGTATTTACCATCTAAAAGGTGGGCTTGTTCGCTTTAATGATTTAACTCGCCTGTTAGGAGAAGTGAGTGAAAAAGGTCTTAATATTATGAAATATAAAGAGATATTACTTTGAACTACTTAGCTCATCTATATTTAGCACAGCCTACAGCAGACTCGCACTTTGGCAACTTGCTTGGTGATTTTGGCGGCAATAGGCATGTAAAGCAATTGCCAATCACGGTAAAAAATGCACTAGATAACCACTATCTAGTCGACAAGTTTACAGATACTCACCCTTTAGTGAAAGAAGCTAAACAGTATTTTTCGCCTCAGCGTAAACGCTTTGCGGGTGTCGCTATTGATGTGGTGTTCGATCATTTTTTAATTCAGCATTGGCAACGGTTTAACGATCAACCGCTAAGTGACTTTAAGCAAATCAGTTATAGGCTTTTGGGTAAGCGTACACCCGTTATGCCGCCAAGAATGCAAAGTGTTGTAAAACATATGACGCAGAATGATTGGTTTAAAGAATACGAAACCGTCGAAGGGGTCGGGGTTGCACTTGATAATATTGCCAAGCGCATTCGCTTTACTAATACGTTTTCTGGCGCTGCTGCTGATATAGCCCGACACTACACTGAATTAGATGCTATGTTTTTAGCGTTTTTCCCTGAATTGATTAAACATGTTAAGCAACGAGGTCTTGAAGGAGCTCAAGATGCTAGTGTGTAAACTTTTTAAATGTAAGTCAGGTTCTAGCCTAAAATGATGCAATATTGATAATTAGCTTTTGATGGAATAAATTCTGACCAACAAAAAGCTCGCATCATACTAAAAACGGCTTGATTGATGGCTACTATCTGACTTAATCATCAGGCCCCTTTAGGGTGAAAACTAAATGCTTGCGCATGTCTTTTAAAATAACGCCTTTTTTAAGCATTGCACCACTTAAACGTTTTTGCCACTTTAATAAGTCAGGCTCTGCCGCTGTTAACGCCTGCTGATTCTCAAACTGAAAACACATTAGTAAAGAGCCTGGAAATAAGTGATATTCCACGTCAAACCAGCATTGCAGCATGCCAGTGAGTTCATTACGGCCTTGCTCTTCAATTGCATCAGCAACTTTAAGTACCAGTGCTTGTTGTTTTATTTGCACCGCAGAGAGTTTTTTCATCGTTTTAATCCAGTTAGAGGCCAAAGATATAGCCAGATGAGCGGATTATAACCGAGCTTGTCGACTGGCAACAACTTTGATAGTAGTTTTAGCCGAAACCACCTTATTATTTGATGTTAAAGCGGCTTATCGTAGGCATAAAGCGTGTTATTTTTTTACCAAGAGGGTGCTGAATAGTTTTTTGATCGCAACTTCCCTTGCTTTAGTGAGGGGGTGAATATAACTCAATCGTAAAAAGTTTTTATATTGCCCTGATGCTGAGAAAAGTGAGCCCGGGGTCATGACGATACCTTGTTGTAGTATTTCATTGTAACTTTTTTGGGTATCTATTGACTCATCTAACTCGACCCACATAGATATGCCGCCATTAGCTTGTGTAAAGCGTATATCCTCAGGCCAATGGGTTTGTAAAAAATTAATCAGCTCTGCTTGTTGTTGTTTAATTGCATATACGTGCTTATTTAGGTAGCGACGATAGTGACCATCTTCTATAAAAGTGGCTAATCCTTGTTGAATCGACCCACATGAAGAAAGTTGCGTAACGAGTTTAAGTTGAGTGATTTTATCATGCCACTTTCCTCCAAAAACCCATCCGATACGTAAATCTCTTGATAAGCTTTTTGAGAATGAACTACACAAAATTACTTGTCCTTGGGTGTCGAGACTTTTTAAAGACTCACTAACAAAAGGAGGAAAAGCCAGATCGCCGTAAATGTCGTCTTCGATAATACAAAAATCACTTTTCACTGCCAATTTAAGTAGCTCTTCTCTTGCTCTATGAGGCATACATGCACCTGTTGGCGTTGAGTAATTAGGTGAGACGACACATGCTTTTATGGGCCACTTGGCTATTTTTTTTGTCAGATCGTCAATGCTTATGCCGTGCTCGGGATCGCATGCTACTTCTATTATTTTTAGGTTAAGTTGTTCTAATATTTGCAATACCCCGTAAAAAGTTGGCGATTCAACAGCGACAGTGTCGCCTGGCGAACACGTGGCCATAAGAGAAATAAATAAACTGTGCTGACAGCCATTGGTAATGCAAAGCTCATCAGGTTTTTGGTTTAAACCACCATAGTGGTTAATTATTGCGTGCTTCAAACGCAAATCACCATCAGAACTATTATAGTAAAATGCTTTTTGACTTTGAGAAGAACGAAATGCTTTGTTTAAATGTCGATTAAGAACGGTTAAGTGAGTAGCATCTTCCTGCGCGCCAGCACTTGGTAAAATATCAAAGGCAGCACTGCGCGTCATAATGTCTTTTAAAATCGCAGGTACTGACACATTGCGTGGAGTAGATGATGTTTTGATTTGTTTTGGTAGCACTCGTTTAGGCGGCTTTATTTGCGTTACAAAGTAACCTGATTTAGGTTTTGCATAAATAAGTCCTTGTGATTCCAAGCGATGTAACGAATGTAATACGGTTGCTTTTGATAGGCCCTGTAGTTTGCAAAGCTCTCTCACTGAGGGCAACTTGCCTGTTGGAGTAAAGCTGTTAGCGTCAATTTTCTTTTTTAAGATAGCCTCAAGCTCTGTATATTTGAACTGTTTCATGCTCTCGCTCGTAGTGACAATCTGTACTCATTGTAAATTATTTTTCTGTGCCTGTACTGTAAAAAAAAGATATATACCATAGGTGATAAGTTTAATGTTTGCTCTGTAATTAACTAGGAGTAGGTTGGCGTTATGATAGATTTTACTGCTATTGATTTAGCTCGTATACAGTTTGCATTTACAGTCTCTTTTCATATTATTTTTCCAGCAATAACAATTGGCTTGGCAAGTTACCTTGCGGTACTTGAAGGGCTTTGGTTATACACGCGAAAGCCGATATACATGACGCTTTGTCGTTTTTGGATGAAAGTGTTTGCGGTAAATTTTGCTATGGGAGTGGTATCCGGCATCGTAATGGCTTATCAGTTTGGTACTAACTGGAGTCAGTTTTCTAATTTTGCTGGAGCTATTACGGGGCCATTACTCAGTTATGAGGTGATGACTGCGTTTTTCTTAGAAGCTGGCTTTCTTGGCGTTATGCTTTTTGGTTGGAATAAAGTTGGCGAAAAGCTTCACTTTACATCCACCTGTTTAGTGGCAATCGGTACGTTGATTTCAATGACTTGGATTTTGGCTTCTAACAGCTGGATGCAAACACCTCAAGGCTATGAAATTATTGATGGCCGAGCGGTTCCGGTTGACTGGTTTGAGATAATATTTAATCCTTCATTTCCTTATCGTTTAGTCCATATGGGCTTAGCCGCTTTTTTAGCGACAGCCTTGTTGGTAGGCGGATCTGGTGCATGGCATTTATTAAAAGGCTCGCACACTCAAGCGGCAAAAAAAATGTTGTCGATGGCAATGTGGATGTTGTTAATTATCGCACCATTGCAAGCTTTTGTAGGAGACGAACATGGCCTAAATACACTTGAGCATCAACCAATGAAAGTGGCAGCAATGGAAGGGCATTGGCATGAATCAGAACCAGGCGAAGGTGTCCCCTTAGTTTTATTTGGTTGGCCAAATATGGAAGAAGAACGCAACGACTACGCAATAGAAATACCGCGCGTAGCTAGCTTAATTTTAACGCATAGTCTTGATGGCACCATTGCACCATTAACATCTGTACCTCCTGAAGATCGCCCTTATGTACCAATTGTATTTTTTAGTTTTAGAATTATGGTCGCCTTAGGGTTATTGATGATTTTATTAGGCATAACAGGGTTAGTGTTACGTAAAAAAGGCCGATTATACGAGAAAAAATGGTTCTTAAGGTTTTGTGTTGTAATGGGCCCTGCTGGGTTGATTGCGATGCTAACAGGCTGGTTTGTCACAGAGGCGGGACGACAACCTTGGGTTGTATATGGGTTACAAAGAACGGTTGATGCAAGCTCTGCTCATTCGATGACGGCAATGAGTTATTCATTACTTACTTTTGTTGTTTTATATGTCTGTGTGTTTGGGGTCGGTGTGCGTTATATGTTAGCACTTATCAAAAAGGGCCCTGAACAAGTGTATGACAACGATAATAAAGATGACTTAAACAAACGTCCGGCTCGTCCGCTATCAGCGGCCGATGGTGTTGAGCTTTAGGAGATTACATGATGGATTTTGATTTACCGAGTATCTGGGCACTCATTATTGGCTTTGGTTTAATGATGTATGTGTTTTTAGATGGTTTTGACTTAGGGATTGGCCTACTTTTTCCGCTGGTTAAAAATAAATATGAAAGAGATATCATGGTTAACTCCGTTGCCCCAGTTTGGGATGGTAATGAAACGTGGTTAGTGCTTGGCGGGGCAGGCTTGTTAGCTGCGTTTCCTATGGCTTACTCAGTCATATTATCAGCCTTATATGGGCCTATTTTAGTGATGTTATTTGGCTTAATATTACGAGGTGTTGCGTTTGAATTTCGCTTTAAAGCGACTGAGTCTCACCGTCCATTATGGGATAAGTTATTTTTTGTAGGCTCGTTTATGGCAACCTTTGCTCAAGGTGTAGCAATGGGCGCTGTTATTATTGGTTTTCCTGTTGAAAATGGTGAGTTTGCTGGTGGATCTTTAGACTGGTTAACACCATTTAGCTTATTTACAGGGTGTAGTTTACTGTTTGCTTATGGCTTATTAGGTGCCACTTGGTTAGTGGTTAAAACAGAGCATAATTTGTATAAACAAATGCGTAAACTTATTAAGCCATTAACTATTTTATTAGCCTTGTGCATGTTAGGTATCAGCATTTATACACCACTGATCAACGCTGATGTAAAAGCAATGTGGTTTAATTGGTCAAATATTGTATATCTTGCTCCTTTGCCAATTATTACTGGTATTTTTGTTTTATTATTACTGGGCTCAGTAAACTCAAGTAAACACTATCGGCCATTTATTTATGCGCTGTGTATGTTATTTATGGGATATTTAGGCTTATGTATTAGCCTTTGGCCAAATATTATTCCACCAAGTGTATCTATTTATGAAGCCGCAGCGCCTGAATCAAGTTTAAAATTCACCCTGGTTGGCGTTGTTATCATCGTGCCATTCATATTGGCCTATACGTTTTGGTCTTATTATGTATTTCGTGGCAAAGTTATTGATACCGAGGGGTATCACTAGTTATTCAATGCTATTGCACTATTTAGTGAAGGCTTTGTGGAGGGTATATGAAAAAGCATCTTCATCAATTTAAATGGTTAATTATCATTTGGGTCTTGAGTGTTGCTTCACTATTTTTAGTGTCTCTTTTGATCCGCTTTTTGATGACTCTTGCAGGAATGAAGTAATACCGTTAGTTAAATTACGGGGGACTATTTTATCAAATAATAGTCCCCTTTTTTATATTCTCATTACTTTTATTAAGACTTGAGTTGCTTGGATAAAAAAAGAGTTGTTACATCCGCTATCTTTATCAGTGCTTCTTTGTCTGCATAGTCCCATGACACTTTTGAGTCAACACTTTCACAACAAATTACGCCTAACGGTTTGTCATCTATAAAATAGATATAATCAAGTAAGGAATACACATTGAATGGTTCAAAATAGGATTTATTTAAGTCCTTTGTTACTTCGTTGTTCCTTGCATCCGATGCATCAAGTACTTGGTTACCTAAAATATAATTAAAGTATGCAGGAAAATCCTGAGCTTTTAAAACCATGTCATTTGTTACTACCTCATTTTCATCAAGGCATATTAAACAATTTATCGCAGTATATTCGTGGTTTAGTAACCAAAGGCTAACTCTATTTGCATTTGGAATTAGCTTTTTTAACTCTTGGCATGTCTGATTTAGTTTATATTTGCTTGAAATATTAGGATCACTAATTTTAACCGCTAGCTTTTTTAGATTGAGGTTATTAGGGTTGTAAATATTAAGTAAGCTATTTAATTTATCTTTATCAAATGGTTTAGCTAAATAACCATCCATACCAATGTCTAAATAATGTTCAATGTTTTGTTTCAAGGTGTTAGCTGTCAAGGCTATAATTGGGGTTGTTTTATCTCCTTGTTGTGCCCGAATTGCTTTTGTGGCTTGTACTCCATCCATTACTGGCATTTGGATATCCATAAAAATCAAATCTACAGGGTTTGTATTAAAGTAATCAACACACTCTTTACCGTTTTCTGTGATTACTACATTGGCGTTATGCGCTTGTAGCATTTTACTTACGATGAGTTGATTTATTTTATTATCTTCGGCGATTAGAATGGTGCACCCTTGTAAATTAGTTATTTCTTTCTTTTGTTTTAATGAATCATACAATAGATGTGTTTCAAAGCTCTGTTGATACGTAAATATAGAGCCTTCGCCTTCTTTACTTGTAAAGCCGATTTTACCTTTCATTAGTTGACTTAACTTAGCACAGATTGATAAGCCAAGCCCTGTGCCCCCATAACATCTTGATATAGATGCATCTGCTTGATGAAAATCTTGAAATAAGTTTTGTTGTGCTGCTTCGCTGATACCAATACCTGTATCAATAATTTCAAATAAAATATCCTGTTCAATTAATGAACTACTTTGAACGCTGACTTTGAGATTTACTTGCCCTTGGTTTGTAAATTTAATCGCGTTTGAACACAAGTTATTTAGAATTTGTGAGATCCTTACAGGATCACCTTTTAAAGTTGCTGCCACCTTCTCATCAATATATAAAGTAAGTTTAATGCCTTTAGCTGATGCTTGTTTAATGAGAGGCTTGAAGAGATCGTTAACAACCTCTTTAAGATTAAAATTGATATTTTCGATATCTAGTTTGCCAGCTTCAATTTTTGAAAAATCTAGAATGTCATTCACAATACTTGAGAGTATATTGGCTGAGTTTAAAATACTTTTCAAAGCGTTATCTTTTTCTAAACTCGTTTCTTCAGCTAGGCCAAATTCAGCTAAATTTAAAATACCGTGTAGTGGTGTTCTAAGTTCATGGGTCATATTTGCTAGAAATTGGCCCTTTAAGGTGTTGGCACTATCAGCTTCTTTTTTTAGTACTTCAAGTTCTTCATTATGTATTTTTTGTTGTTCTAGAGCTGATGTTAATCTTCTGTTGTTTAATCTAAGTTCAAGTTGAGTGATAACTTCTCGACCTAGTATCGTCAGAGCGTTAATTTGGTTTTGATTTAGCTTTTTGGGCTTATCGCTAATAACACAGAGTGTGCCTATAGTATTTCCTTTTGGGGTTACTAACGGGGCGCCTGCATAAAATCGTATGTTTGGATTATTAACAACTAGCGGGTTATCATGAAAGCGCTCATCGAGTAATGCGTTCGGTATTTCAAAAATGTGGTCTTGCAGTATTGCATGGGAGCAAAATGCAATCTCTCTCTCAGTTTCATCAACATCAATACCGTACTTTGACTTAAACCACTGTCTTTGCGGATCTACTAAGCTAATGAGTGAAATAGGCGTTTCACAAATTTCAGAAGCAAGTTGAGTTAAATCATCAAATACTTGTTCGGCTTTGGTATCTAATATTTCATACTCATACAAGGCTTTTAGTCTAGACTCTTCGTCTGCTGGGATTTGCGCTGTTTTCATTGCATTGCTCAATATTTATGTCCACTAAATATAGGATTAATTTCAGGGTAATAGCAACTTTCAGATTAAAATCGCATGAAAAAGGTAATATCTGTGCATTTCTTCAATAGAGCTTTATAGGCCTAGCTCTTTTAGCTGTAGAATTAATCTATTCAGTGACTCGAAATAAAACCTATTGAGTGCAATTAAAGCCTTGTTGTTTTACTAGAATAAATAACTCGAATATAAAACATTCAATGTGAGTTGTTTATTTTATATTGCGTGATATTATCCATCTTATTAGGGACAAAAATATAAGGATATGAATATGTTAAAAATTAAGAATATTGCTTTAGCGACTGCTTTAGCGTCTATATCGTCACTTACACAAGCTGCTGTATTTGATGGTGCCTCTCATTGCTCTGAAGATACAGTTTATAAGTCACAAGCCGTTAATAATCTAGCTGCTTCAATAGGTGATCTAGCTGCACTAAAAGAAGTAACTCTAGAAAAAACTGGTACTACAGAAAATGGCTACTTTACTTTTGATCCTCAATTTTCACGCTCTGAGCGTTATTTCAACTGTAGCATTCCTTTAAATGACACGATTGGTAATTTTGAGCTTAAAGTTCATGGCATTACTGAAGGTTTAAATAGCTCAAACGGCGGCTGCTTAATTTCACGTGTTCGTAAAGTAAGTGATGGCGGGCAAGAGAAGTGGTTTAAGTATGCTACAGGAAAGGGCTTTGACTGGATTGATATTGCTGACACTGCAAATAGCTCAAAGCAGTTTGTATCGTATGTAACAGCTCTTGATAATAATTTTGAAAGTGATGCTGTTCTTAGTTTGAAATGCCGCACTACATGGCAGCACGGCTCTGTTGCTATTGGGCAAATAGAAATCAATAATCAATAATATAATTAAAACTTAGTCCCTAATAATAAGGCTTAGAATCACTTCTAAGCCTTTTTTGTATTTGTTGCTGTTAGGTTAAACTTAGCAACTTAATTAATACCAATCGACTTAAATATTTAACCATTCTAGCGAGCTAAATAAAGCGCTAACTGCGTTATAATTTTTTCAAGTAGAACAACTACATGTCAAAATTTACGCCTTGTTATCACTGTATTTATC
>NZ_JACJDM010000004.1:0-181783 GCF_014163545.1 Pseudoalteromonas sp. SR45-6 | reverse complement strand
TAAACCAGAGCTTAAACCGAAGCCTAAACCAGAGCTTAAACCAGAATCTAAGCCCCTAGAGAAACCAGCCCAAGGTGCAGAGGGTGCAAGCTTAGCAATAAATGCAGAGAGCGTTGTCTCTAGTAATAAAAAAGTTGCAACGAATACGCAAAGCTCCCCCCTTAACAAGGGGGCTATTAATGCTAGTTTTGCAAACAAAAAAAACTATGCAACGACCTTATTAACATGGCTAGAAAAGCACAAAGAATACCCAAGAATAGCTAAAAGTAGACGCCAGCAAGGCACTGTAATCGTATACTTTATAGTTGGTCGTGACGGTATGATCGTCACAAGCCGCATAGAGCAAACATCGGGTTACCCAGCGCTGGATGATGAAGCCCTCAAAATGTTACAACGCGCACAGCCATTACCCGCCATACCAAATGGTATCGCAGGCAATAATCTTGAGCTTGTTGTACCTGTTGAGTTTTTTATAAGGTAACGGCTTTTAATTGCCAAGGTATCAATGAGTTTAAATAGAGCCGAGTGCAAAAAGGTATTAAAGTAATGTTATAGCGTTATCTAGCGCTAAGTAAAAATCAGTGATGAAAAAGCCGACAAAAGTCGGCTTTTTCAATTATTTAGCGGTTACTTATAAAACGCTTCTACTGTGCCTTTTACTTTCATAAGTAATGGCTGGCCGCGGCGGTCTAGTGCTTTAGGTGCGGCTACTTTGATCCAACCTTCACTGATGCAGTACTCTTCAACGTCAAAACGCTCTTTGCCGTTAAGTGTAATGCCGATTTCATGCTCGAATACTTCTTCTACATAAAATTTGCTACGTGGGTTGATCGAAAGTTGATCTGGTAATTCTGGTTTATTTGTATCAGTCATAATTGTGATCTGCATTGAATATATTGTGTGCCATTGTAGGCAATACAGGCCTTAGGCTCAATATACTGATCAAAATAAATTAACTGCACAGTTGCTTTGATTGCTTAATACAGTGGCTAATTATTTCGTCACGAGTGACATCTTTGTCAAAGTAATAATCAAAGCGCATAGTGAGGTTAGTCGCTTGCTCTTGCTCAGGCCAATGCCATTTACGAACAAGTTGCAGAGTAGCTGACACCATAGCATTTAGGGTTGGTATTATTTTTTATTAAATTGAACGTTATATTGTATCACTGCTTTGCAATTATGTTATATTATATCCAAACAAGACTAGCAATCATTAAAGTGGATCATGAAGTACTCAGCATTAACTCTTGCCTTTGCAGCACTCTCTTTTGGCTCTAATGCCACAGAATCAGATATAGAAACCATCACAATTGCACATAAACAAGCCTTTAGAGGAGATATTCCTGTTAAAGAGCTGCCGCAGTCAATTACCACATTAAGTAAAGAAATGATGGTTGATAATGGCATCACTAAATTCAGGGATGCACTTGATTTTTCTGCCAGTATTTCTCGCAAAAATAATGGTGGGGCATTGTGGGATAGCTACTCTATAAGGGGGCTATCGGGTAATGAAAATATGCCATCAGGCTATTTAATTAATGGCTTTAGTGGTGGGCGAGGTTTTGCGGGCCCACGTGATGTATCTAACATTGAATATATTGAAGTGTTAAAAGGCCCAGGTTCTGCACTCTATGGTCGCTCTGAACCAGGCGGTACAATTAATATTATTACTAAAAAACCACAGTTCTATCAGCAAGGCCAGTTAAAAGCTGAACTTGGCAGTGATGATCATAAACGTGTGCAAGGTGATTACACTAACGGCCTAACTGAAGATATTGCATTTCGAATTAATGGTGCATGGCAAGATAGTGACAGTTTTCGAGATCACGTACATCATGATAAGTTTGTGATCACGCCTTCGGTGTATTACAGCATCAATGATAAATCGTCATTAACGTATGAGTTTGAGTACGTTGACCAGCAGCAAATGTATGACCGAGGTATTGTTGTACTTAACGATAATTTTGATACCGTACCTAGAAGCCGTTTTTTAGGTAACCCTAATGATGCGCCAACTAAAGTGCACTCTCGCGGACACCAACTTAATTATGACTATGACTTTAATCGCGACTGGTCACTCTTATTGGGCGCTAACCATCGTACCGCTACGTTAACAGGTTTTTCGTCTGATGCTGAACTATCTCCTCCAAGACAGACTTTGTCTTTAGATAATCCTATGCTTACGCGTCAACACCGTTATAGAGATTATTACTCTGATGATTTGTCAGTACGCGCAGAATTAAGTGGTCATTTTGATCTTGCTGATATCACTAACCATGTTTTGATTGGTGTTGATGGGTATGACTATGAGCTTCGCACTGGGCTTTATCGTTATCGTGGTGGTAAAGATACGTACACATTAAATATTTATCAGCCAAACTACAGTGAAGGGCAAGGCCCCGATGTTGCGCAACTGTATGAAAACAATGAAAAGCAAAAGGCATACGGTATTTATGTACAAGATCAGTTAGACCTTACCGAGCGTTTTAAATTAATGCTGGGATTGCGGTTTGATGAAATTGAGCAGAATATTTTCGAGACTAAGTCAGGTGTTGCTTCAGATAGCACGATGAATCGACTTAGCCCACGGCTAGGCATGGTATATGAGCTAAATGATGCGATTAACCTTTATACCAGCTATTCCGAAGGGTTTATACCTTTAAGTGGTACTGACGCTCAGGGTAAATCGTTTGGTTTTGAAGAAAGTGATTCCTTTGAAGTGGGTGTGAAGTTCGGCTTTGACAACGTTAGCGGTATCATCGCTTTATTTGATGCTAGCAAAGGCAACATGTTGGTGGCTGACGATAAGGGTTATTCAAAACCTATTGGTAAAGTAACCAGTAAAGGTATTGAGGTTGATCTGACTGGTAGTTTAGGTGAAAACACTCAGTACACACTTTCGTATGCTTACGTAAAGGCTGAAACAGCCAAAGACATGATTAATGTTGAGTGGTTAGAGCCTATACCTAAAGGTAGCCCGTTAGTTAACGTACCAAAAAATAATTTTTCGCTTTCTTTAAATCACAATACCCGTGTACTTGAGCAAGACATTAAATTTGGTGGTCATTATCAATATATTTCAGAGCGACTAGGCGACCCAGTAAACTTATCTTTTAACTTACCAAGTTATCAGCTGGTGGGTTTATTTGCTCAATGGCAGGCGACTGAACGGACAAATGTTTCACTTAATGTTGATAATGTATTTGATGAAAGCTACATAGCCAGTAGCTACAATGCATTATGGGCCTACCCTGGTGCACCAACACAGTTTAAATTGGGTATAACATATGACTTCTGAACAAGTTAAAAACCGTATTCATAGTATCGATATCATGCGTGGCGTGGTTATCTTATTAATGTTACTTGATCATGTGCGAGAGCGTTTTTTCTCGCAAATGCCGGTATTAGACCCAATGGATGTTGACGTTACCTCTCCAGGGCTGTTTTGGAGCCGTTTTGCAGCGCACTTTTGCGCGCCAACCTTTATCTTTTTAACAGGGCTTTCGGCGTGGCTTTATAGCCACCCAAGCTCAGGTAAAGTACGCTCTGCACGTAGTTTTTTAGTTAAGCGGGGGTTGTTTTTAATTGCCCTTGAAGTTACGGTTATTTGCTTTTTGTGGATTTGGTTTATCCCGACTATTTTTCTACAAGTGATATGGGCTATTGGCCTGTGTATGCTGGCTCTGGCATTACTAATTAACTTACCGCAACGACTATTGTTAGCATTGGGTTTATTGATTGTTTTTGGCCATAACTTACTCACACCAATTACCTTCAGTCCAGATGAGTGGGGTTATACCTTATGGACTATTCTGCACGATCGCGGCTTTATCTCTGAAGGTGGTTTAGTTAATGTCAAAATCAGTTACCCAGTATTACCTTGGATTGGGGTTATATTACTTGGTTACTGCGCAGGCCCACTGTACGCACATAATCGAGACAGTGAAGATCGTAAACAGTGGCTGATTGGTTTGGGCTTAGCGTGTATAGCGTTATTTGCTATTTTACGCGGCTTAAATATCTATGGCGAAACGCTACCTTGGCAGCAGTTTTCAACAGCAGTGCAAACGGCTATGTCGATATTTAACGTTACCAAATATCCACCTTCACTGAGCTTTTTATTAATCACTTTAGCGCTGATGTTTTTTGGCTTATGGTTTTTTGAGCGTCCGTTAAATCGCTTTAGTAATGCTTTAAGAGTGTATGGCTCGGTGCCGATGTTCTTTTATATTTTTCATCTTTACGTTTTATTGATTTTATACACAATTTGCAGAGCTATTTTTGGTGCTAATCATGGTGCATATTTTGCCGTAAATGATATTACATGGATTTGGTTAATTACGGTTGTGTTAGCCGTTACGTTATATTGGCCAACTAAGGCATTTAGTCACTATAAGCGCAAAGCAAATAAACCTTGGTTAAAGTATTTATAGTAACAAACAGCGGTTATAGCGCCGGCTATTTATCCACTTGTTATACCTAGCTTTTGGGGCTGGGTATAACAAGGATATTCAGTATTAAATCTTACTTGCAAATCTACAATGATGCCGATAGAGGTAAATATTCGCAGTAAAATGATTGCTACTAGCGGGTAAACGATATTACTGAGCCGAAACAGCATAATGCTTGTTGGGTGAACGGACGCCACTTTAATGTGCTTATCAACGCGCTTTTTACTGTTTTTGAATAAAGTATTAGTTTTACTTCTGTACCAAATATCTACTTTTGTAATGTATTGTAATACTGCATCGCTGATGAAACCTTCTACACTCATTTGACTTACGCGACAAGTTTCTTGGTCGCATATAACTGTCATCATGGAGCAATTGAAAATGCAGAGTGCACAAAAGGCGGTAAGGATTAACCTCGATCTTGATCTTAAAGTCAGCATCAAACAATACAAAAAAATTAAAGAGCGTCCCGTAAGTTACAAAGACGCTGATATTGCGTGTATAAAAGCCATCGCACAAGCTGCGATTAACGTTGAGTTATTTACCATCCCGTTATATATGACAGGTCTGTATTCAATACAAGGCATGCATGAAATAGGTGGGGATGAAGGCTTGTATCCCGAGCGTTTATGGCCTGGGTTAGGGGCAACAGCAGGCTTTATTCCTAATGAACGAATAGCAAAATTAGATATTACTCCAACGCCAAAACCCAGCAAGCCATTGAGCGTAAATGAACAGGCGTTTAATGCTGTTTATAGTGTGTTTATAGAAGAAATGCTGCATTTACAGTTGGCTTCTAATATCGCCAGTAAACTAAATCTAACTCCTTCATTTACCAGTAATGCACTGCAAACAGAAAAGTTTGGTTGGCATTGTTATGACGATACAACGCAAATCCCGCATATCTTAGATTTTAAAGACTGCAGCCGTGATTTATCAAAACTTAGCCCTAAAGTGAAAGAATACTTTACAACTCACTTTCAGGGTCAAACGCTACAAGATATGCGAGTCAATGCAGCTGCATTGACAAAAGAGCAGGCTTTACTGTTTTTATTGATTGAAGAAACCGAGGAAAGTGCAAAAAAATTAATAATTAATAAAGATTTAGATGGAGTTCGCCCTAAATACTTTGAAACAGCTCCTTTTGATTGGTTTAAAGCAACAGATACAGAAGTTGATTTACCTATGTTTGGTTCTATCGGGCATATGTATTGCTGTTATTGGGACTATCTTGAAATTGTGTATGAGGATGGTAGTAGCTTAATTGATATTTTGGTGAATCCAGCTAAACCTGATTCCGTGCAACGTGATTACTTTAATACTCGTGACTCAGCCGAATATAAACCGCAATACCCGGGGATTAATGGTTCAATCAATGAAAGTAATGATCTAGATAAGTTAAAAATTGAAATTGTTAATAATATCAATGCAATAACGGATCAAGGTGAAGGTAAAGGTGTTGTTTCTGAAATCTGCAGCCGCTGGGCGGCAGAGAGTTGGGTAATAACGTATTTGCAGCAACAAACGGTAGCATTGAAAAGCACACCGATTGAGGCAGATGATCATCAGGTCGCTGCTAAGTTTCAACCTAATGCTGATAACCTAAAAGAAGATTACCCAGCGGATAGCGCTGGGCAAAAGCCACTTCCTGTATCTGGTATTGCATGCGCACGTATTACAAATACTAAAAAAGATCATTTTATTACCTTTGCTGATGTACTTGATTTGATTATTCAATATGAATACCAAGAGGGTCAATCTTACAGTGATAACAACGCGGCCCAAGTGTATATGACCTGGCAAACGTGGCATAACTTGTGCGGTAAATTTACAGTAGCAATGCTTAACCCGCAAGGTGGCGATAAGGCTAAGCATAAGCACCCAGATTTACCTGCTGTAGTTGATGTAGAAAAAGCATTGAATAATTTGTTTTCTAGCCCTGAACGTCGTGCACAAACACATCAAATTTTTAGTGAATCAGCGGTTGGCACTTTAAAAGGACTTACCACAGCATTGGATCGCTATTGGGGTGGTAAAACGACTGAGTTTCCAGGTCCTGCAATGGGGGGTTCGGGCGATCGAGTATCTATTTGTTGGGCTACAACAGGGCAGGCTCCAGATCTGGTTGCGGGTATTGCGGATATGTCTAAGGATGTTTTATACCATGCGTGCCAAGGTATGGATTATACAAAAGAAAATTCAAATAATTTACCTCCCGCAACAGTGTTCCACAGCTGTAAAGGTTCGAACAATTGCAAAGCGCAAGGTGGGTGTGGGTTTGTGCATAGCACAACACCGGGAGGAAGCTGTGGTGGTAGCGCCCCTGCTGATGGTCCATTTAGCGCTCCTGCAAATAACAAATGTAATAATTTAGGTGGTTGTGCTGTGCCGATTTCTGCCTCGCAGCTATTCCCAAAAGAGCCATCAGCAAAACCCCAGATGCAATTATTTGAATTTGGTGATGGACCAGACTATGCATCTACGGCTAAACCATATACCGACCCAGAAACAGGTAAAGTTCTAGAGCAAATGCCATTTAAAGAAGGTGATGCGGTTTACAGTATCGCGTGGCAGGCCTATTGTAATGCAAAAGGAGTGCAAACTACGCCGCCACCTGCAGATGATATTCGCTTAGCGCTTCCGCCTTCAACTTAATTGGATTGAATACATGACATCATACATACAGAAGCAGCCTTTTGCTGCTTCTGCTATTGAGCAAATAAACCCGCTAGGCTTTGGTTTGGGGTTGCGCAGTGAGCATTATCCGTACTTAATGCAAAAACCAGTAACAGGGGTTGATTGGTTTGAGATCATTAGTGAAAATTACATCGATAATTATGGCTATGGCCGTCATGTATTAGAACAATTGATGGCTGATTTCCCTATTGTTATGCATGGTGTGTCTATGAATATAGGCAGTAGCTCTGCGCTTGATTTTGACTATTTAGAAAAGTTAAAAGCATTGGCGGATTTTGTAAAACCAGCGTGGATATCAGATCATCTATGTTGGACAGGCTTTGCAGGAGTAAATAGCCACGATTTACTACCTATGCCGCTTACTGAGGAAAGCTTAAAGCATGTTATTAACCGGGTTAATCAGGTACAAGACTTTTTACAGCGGCCATTAGTGCTGGAGAACCCCTCTACTTATTTAGAGTTTCAAAACTCGTCGCTCACGGAGCCGGAGTTTTTTACGCAGCTGGTCGAACAAACACAGTGTGCTATGCTGCTAGACGTTAATAATGTTTATGTGTCGGCGTATAATCACGGTTTTTGCCCAAGGACATATATAAAAAACTTACCGCTTAAAAGTATTGTGCAAATGCATTTGGCGGGGCCAACACTCAGCGGGCATTGTTTGATAGATACCCATGATAAACCAGTTCCTGAACCTGTATGGGAATTGTATCAACTCGCGCAATCTTTATGTGGGCCTGTCTCGACTTTACTGGAATGGGATGCAAATATTCCTGCGTTTCCTGAATTAGTCGCTGAGTTAAACAAAGCTAAAACTGTATTAGCGGGTCAAATTCCTCATGCTCCAGTACAAAATAACCACCAACAAGGTTGTATTTCTACACCGCTGGTTTTAGCTAAAGAGAAATTATGAGTGAACATTCATTGAGGCAAGTGCAGCATTGGTTGCAAACAGTATTAATTGTTCGTGGTGATTTGGATGATAAACTCTTACAGGCATATGCGCATGATGGCGTTATGCTTGATACGCTAATTAAAAGTACAGATAAAATTTCAGCCCAGCAGCGAGTAGATATTTACGCTGCAGGTTATGTGCTAAGGCTTGTGGATTGTTTACGTTGTGAGTTTTCATTGTTGGCGCAGTATATGGGAGATACGTTATTTTCCACATTTGCTAAAGCATTTATTGTGACGGTGCCTTCTAAAAGTTGGAGTCTATATTATTTAGGTGAGCAATTCGCCGAATTTTTAGCACAAACTAAACCACAAGGTATAATCGATGTTGCTCAACAAACTATGGTCGATTTACCTGCTCAAATAGCCTTATTTGAACGCACCAAGTCTGAGGTGTTAGTAGCCCAAGGTCTTGAAAAAAATGTAACGGCAACCGAGCTTTCTATCGAACAGCAAATGCTCACGTGTTTAGTAAATAATACTGATATTCAAGCGGCGCCTTGTTTGCGAGTAATAACATTAGATTACCCTATTTTAGAGCTCATTTCACAAATTGAAGCCTGCATAGCAAAATTAGAAGTAATGCCTGATGAGTTGATTTTACCTATTCAGCAACCATGTTACCTTGCTTTAACACGTATACATTATAGATTTAGAGTCTGGTCTTTAGCTCATTGGCAGTATTTGCTACTCGGTTTTTGTATACAAGGAAGTAGCTTTAATATGGCGATTAAGCAAACAGCATTACAGCTAGAGGTTTCTAGCGATGAGTTAACCTCAGACGCAATGATGTGGTTGCCACAAGCAATCAATATGTGCTTGTTGTTTCAATAAGTGCTACAAGTAAGCAGTTAACCTAATTGATAACAATTAAATAAACTATAACGCCAAGATTTCATCGCGATTACTTGGCGACCAGGCTTTGTCAGCCGCTTGTTGTTGCGTTAGCCAAATAAAATCAGTGTGCTCATTCGGATCTAAAGTAATGGCGATATCATCGGGTACGCAAATACTAAAAACATACTCAGTATTAATTAACGCATTGGCTTGATAGCGGTGTCGCCATGACTCTCTAATGGTATATTGATTGGTTTTTTGGTGATCACGTATTGTTAAACCCAGTGCGCGGGCATCTATCCCTGTTTCTTCTAATAGCTCACGGTAAGCTGTCACAATAGGCGTTTCGCCTTCATCAATCCCGCCGGTGACTGATTGCCAAAAGTTAGCATCATCGGTACGTTGGATCAGTAAACAGTCTTTATTTTTTTTATAAATAACAACCAGTACAGAGAAGGGTTTACGAAGTGGTTGGTTATTTAACAAAATAGAGCCTTAAATAGCGTTTGTTGAATCAGTTTACCTAACTACGAAATGTTTAACTAGCCAGATCACATCACTAACAACCAAATACCCAGCAACAAGAGTAGTACATTCATTATTTTCAGAAACTGCGAAGTATTGAGTTTGCCCTGCAACCAGATCCCTAAACGATTACCACAAAAAGCAATCGGCAAGCTGGCAAGTGCAATTAATGCCCACTTTATTTCGATTAAACCCAGACTAATAAAGCCAATAAGCTTGACGGCATTCATCATCGCAAAAATAATCGCCACAGTTGCGACAAATCGTTTCGGTGGTAACTTAATGGTACTGAAATACATTATTAAAGGTGGGCCGCCAGCATGTACTAAGGTACTTACAATACCGGCTAAACCGCCCATAGAGAAGGCACCTAAACGGCTATTTAAGGCATTCAAAGTAAACTTGCTAAAGGCTAAACTGCGAATAGCAAACACTATACATAAAATAGCAATCGCTGTTTTTATAAACGCCGCATCTAACCAGCCAATTAACGCATGTGCAATAACTACGCCTACCAATAAACCCGGTAGTAAGCGTTTAAGTTGCTGTATATCCCATTGTTGCCAGTAACTTTTTAAACTAAAGACATCGGCAACAATAAGTACCGGTAGCATCAAACCGATTGCGGCAACGGGGGGCATCACTAGCATTAGTAAAGGGACACTAAACACTCCAAGCGCTCCTGCAAAGCCTGATTTTGACACGCCGGTGAGCAATACGACAAATGCGATGATAGAGAGGGTTGTTACTGTCATTGGTTTTTCTACTTACTGATTATTTACTTTATGCTGGTAGATCAAACCACAGCGCTTCTAAGCTGCTGGTGGCTGTTAATATTACCCGTTCATTGCGATTTAGTGCAAAGGCATCGCCGTTACTAAAATTTTGCTTGTTTGCGTCAATATGCCCGCAGATAATATGCAAATAACCTTTTCTATCCGCTGTTTGCAATGTATGCGATTGACCCGCATCAAGTTTTAAACGATAGATACTAGCATCTTGGTTGATGCTCACGCTGCCGTGTTCGCCATTTGGTGTAACAAGTGGTGTAAGCTGAGTTGTTTGCGGAATACTTTTTTGCTCATAGCTAGGGGCTATACCACGCAATTTGGGTTGTATCCAAATTTGTAAAAAGTGCGCTGTTGCTGAATTTGAAGCATTATATTCGCTGTGCATAATGCCACTACCGGCACTCATCCGTTGCACGTCACCAGCAGGAACAATGTATTCATTACCAGTGCTGTCTTGGTGTTTTAATGCGCCTGAAATGACATAGGAAATTATTTCCATATCTCGGTGTCCGTGAGTGCCAAAGCCTTGGCCTGCAAGTACTTTATCTTCGTTGATCACTCTAAGTACTGACACCCCCATGTGTTTTAGATCATGGTAATGGCCAAATGAAAAACTATGCTGACTTTGTAACCAACCAAGATCAACTTGGCCGCGCTCGCTGGCTTTGCGTATGTAGTGCATAACTTAACTCCTGATTAAACGCTAATTTGAATAGCAGCAGTATAAGTTTTATAAGGAAGATTAAAATCGCTTTTAAAAGGATTATTTGTTCTAATTAATAGAATGAAAGCCCTTGATTAGCAATCAAGATCAGCCTGCATTACTTGATATCGTAACTCGCCAATGAATGTGCGCGCTGCCGGGCCAAGGCGATCACCGTCTTTAAATAGTAAATGTAGCATGGCACTGCGCTTACTATTGTGGCTAAGATTAAGGGGCTTGAGCCGATTTTGTGCTAACTGATTGGTAATCGCTGTGCTAGGTAGCCAAGCAAAGCCTAAGCCGTTGCTGATCATATCAATGGAAGTCCGCATATGGCTTACTGTCCAGCGCTGGTCGGCACCTAACCAGCCACCGTCTTGTTTATTGTGTAAGGCTGAATCGCGTACCACAATTTGTCGGTGCGATTTTAAATCTTCAAGGGTGATAGGTCGGGTGATGCTATGTAACGCATGATCTGGGTGCGCAACAGCTGTAAACTCGATATTGCACAACTCTTCACTAAACCCGGCTTTGCCAGTGAATCCCGATATTGCAATATCGGCACTGGTGTTCTCTAGTAATTCATTCGCGCCAGTCAGTACTGATTCGTATAATTCAATACGTAATAATGGATACATTGCCGAGGTATTGTTGAGTACTTTATAAAGCAGTGCTTGCGGAAAAACTTCATCAACAGCAATACGTAATTTGCTTTCAATCCCCTCACTGAGGGTCTGCCCAATTGCTTCTATTTTGGCGGCTTCATCGAGTAGGTAATTAGCGCGGCGCATCATCATCTCACCAGCTTCGGTGATCACGGTTTTACGTCCTTCAATAGTAAATAACTTAACACCTAAAGCGGTCTCAATTTTACCAACAGCATTGTGAATACTTGATTGGCTTTTATAAATTTTTAGTGATGCTTGATTAAAACCGCCATGTTCAACCACAGCCCTAAACATACGCCATTGCTCTAAAGTTATTTTAAGCATCTTTATGGTTGTCCTCGCAGTCACCTTGGTCACAGGTATTGAGTGATTCTCTGGCACGTTTATCTTGATTGAGTACTTGTTTTAGATCTTCAGTACGTTGGCGTACAGCTACACCATAACTGTGATCATCGCCCCACAGTTTTGCTAGTTGCAGTACTGAGGCACGATCGTGCTCTCTAAATAAGTGTCCTGCGCGCTGCGAGTCTTCTTTTGAATTTCCTAATAGTTCTAGGGTTTCAACGGCAAGGTTGATGGCAGAGTCAACGGTTTCTCGGTTAAACGCATCAACGTGCAAATTAAGTAATTGGTAAGCATGGCGACGATCTTTAGCGCGCGCCACAATCTTTAAGTGCGGAAAGTGTTTGCGGACAAGTTTAACTATTTCGAGAGTTTTGTCGGCATTATCAATAGCAATAACCAGTAATTGTGCGGTATCAGCTCCAGCGGCTTCGAGTAGTTCTTTACGTGCTGCATCACCATAATGCACCGTATTACCAAAGCGGCGCAGCAGATCAATTTGGCTAGGACTGTGATCAAGGACACTAATATCATACCCTTGGGTGCTCAGTAAGCGCCCCATAATTTGTCCAAAACGGCCGTACCCAGCAATGATTACGTGTTTGGCTGGGCTTATCTGCTCTGGTTTATCAAACTCAGGTTTTGTTGTTGTGTTGCTACGTTTTTGTAATGTGTCGTAAAGCATTAATAGTAAAGGGGCTATTAACATTGAGATGGCCACGACTAAGGTGGTTAAGTTGCTTTGTTCTGGGGTTAAAATTTGCAATGTATTAGTCATCGTCAGGAGTACAAAAGCAAACTCACCACCTTGTGCTAGGGCTAAAGTGAATAACAGTTGCTGGGTATGATGAATTTTAAAAGTTCGTGCTAAGGCATACAAAACAGCGGCCTTTACAACAATTAAAGCTGCAACCAATGTAACCACTAAAGTAAATTGATTAAATAACAATGCAAAGTCGATAGAGGCACCGACAGCGACAAAAAACAATCCTAATAACAGTCCTTTAAAGGGTTCTATATCGGCCTCTAACTCATGACGAAATTCACTTTCTGCCAGTACCACACCCGCTAAAAAAGTCCCTAACGCTGGAGATAAGCCAACATTTTGCATAATCAGCGCAATCGCTACCACTAAAAATAACGCAAATACAGTGAATATTTCCCGCATTCTGGTTTCAGCAATGTACCTAAATAGTGGCGCAGAAATATACTTACCAGCTAAAATAATTGCCGCGATCACTGTTACTGAGGCGGTTACTTGCCCCCAAACTGGCCAATCGGCAGTTAGCGAATTATGCGTGCTGGTGGCATTTAACATTGGCTCAAACGCCAATAATGGTAGTAATGCTAAAATAGGAATAACGGCAATATCTTGAAATAGCAGTACCGAAAACGCATTTTGGCCGGCTTCATTTTTCAGCCAACCTTTTTCTTCCAGGCTTTGTAGCACAATTGCTGTTGAAGAAAGCGCGAGCATTAAACCAATTGCTAGTGCTGTTTGCCAATGCATGGCCATAAACCAATAACAAATTGCAAAAATTACCGCGGCTGTTAGGGTTACTTGCAAACCCCCAAGCCCTAAAATAGAGTGGCGTAACTTCCAAAGCCTTGCAGGTTGTAGTTCAAGGCCGACTAAAAACAGCATCATTACTACACCAAATTCAGCAAAATGCATAACAGACGTTTGATCGCCCACTAACCCCAGCAAATACGGGCCAATTAAAATACCTGCCAGCAAATAGCCGAGCACGGAGCCTAACCCAAGGCGTTTTGCGATAGGCACCGCAACAATGGCTGCGGCTAAATAAATTAATGCGATCTCTAACATAGTTGTCCTTTGCTAATACTGGCTAACTTATTATGCCTTAAAATACTGTTTACTATAGCGGAATAAATTCTTTATCGTCACCAGGGATTTTTGGGAAACGTTGAGTTTGCCAGTCTTGTTTTGCCTGCTCTAAGCGTTCTTTGCTATAAGCAACAAAGTTCCAATGCAAGTATGGGACTTTTTCAAATTTATCGCCACCGAGCAAAATAAAGCGTGCATCACTGGCAAAGTGAATATCAGTATCGAGGTTATCAAGTAGGATAAAATCACCTGCTTGATAATCCTGTTGACCCACGGTAACGCTTCCATAAATAACATATAACGCGGTTTCTTGCTGTGGGTTAGGCGACTTAATTTGACTATTGGCGCTGCCAACCACATCAATATAAAACATGGGGGAGTAGGTTTTAACTGGGGAGCTTAATCCGTAAGCTTCACCAACAATTAAGCGCATCATGATACCTTCATGAATTATGTGTGGTAGTTGCTGTTTTTTTATATGGGTGAATGAAGGCTCAATCTCAGTCATATTTTCTGGTAGCGCAATCCAGCATTGTAAGCCGTCAATATGATGCGGGTTAGCGCGCACTTCAAAGCTTTCTCGTTCTGAGTGAACAATGCCTTTACCTGCCGTCATCCAGTTCACATCGCCTGGGTGGATTTCTAAATTATTACCTAGCGAGTCGCGATGTAAAATGCTGCCGCGAAATAAATAAGTGAGTGTTGATAAGCCTATGTGCGGGTGAGGGCGAACATTGATCCCTTGGCCAACAGGAAAATCGTTTGGTCCCATGTGATCAAAAAAGATAAATGGTCCCACCATTTTTTTATCAAAATTAGGCAGTACGCGCTTTACGTTTAAGCCACCAATATCATGTTCAGTTGGGTTGAGTATTTTAGCCATGTTTTGCTCCTTAAAGGTGACCAAGCAGAGTCACGTTGATTCGATTAATTGAATACATAAGTTATAGCCCTAACAATAGATGATCACTTAATTTCGAGTATCACTATTGATGCTTGATTAATAATATACTCACGTTAAAAGAACGAAAATTAGTAAAAATAGGCGTTAATATTCTTTTTTAAAGAATTTTAATGGTGTGTTGTATGGCACTAAAAGGAGCTTTATGCGTAGTAAACAGTGCTTACTATTACTTGTTGATGCTTTTAATGCAAAATACCGCAGGTAGGGAAACTAGCGACGACACATTTACGCTCATCAAGCATTGCGATAAGACGCTGAGGGTATTTGCGATTAGCAAAATATAGCAGTTGTTGTGATCACACGACCGACAACACAAAATTAGACAGTAAAAAACGGCCAATTACTTGGCCGTTTTACATCAAGAGTTAGTTAAGTTTTACTGGGCCGTTGATATTATCGATGCTCAAATCACCAGAGCCAGCGTCAATGATGGTGATACCTTTACTGTCGTTAACACGAATACTGCCTGAGCCATCCTCAATGGTGACTAGGCCATTTACATGTTCAACATAAATATCACCCGATTCATCTTCAATGGTGATGTAACTGCCTAGAGTTTTGGCATTGATGCTGCCAGAGTTATCGTCAATATCTACGCTGCCAGTGATATTAGTAAGGGTTATATCACCCGAATCATCTTCAATAGTCATATTGCCAGCAACGTTACGTGCAGTAATACTGCCAGAGTCATCACTGATCTCTACATTACCAGTAATATTTTGCAGATCGATATCCCCTGAATCATCGTCAATTGTGACGTGATGACCTTGATCAATACGAATGCTCCCTGAGTCGTCATCTATAATGATATTACCTAGTACACCAGCAATATCTATATCGCCAGAGTCATCGTCAATCTCAAGGTTAAATGAGCTTGGCACAGTAATAACTAAATCAATACTGGGTGAATTACCTTGATATACCACTATTCCTGATGAACTATAATTTTTTGCTATAAGTACGGCTTTATCGCCTTTTTGTTCCAGAGTAAGTATGTAAGGGTCATCACTTTTTGCTGTATAAATAGTGGCATCTACGCTGATGTTAGTTGCTGTGGTTGAGCCGATCACTTTAAGTGAACCCGCCTCAGCATTAATACTTAGTTGCTGTAATTGTGACGCTGATATTGAGCGTTGCTGCTGTTGTTGTATATTGGCTGACGAGGTTGAAACATGCACAATACAGCCACTGAGAAACAATAGGCTAGTGGCAATAGGAAGGGCTTTGGCTAGCAAAGAAAGAGGTTTGTTGATCATTATTTATTTTCTCATTGTTAATTATATTTTACGATTTGCTAATTTATAGCAAAAACAAAGCCAAAATTTAATGATTTGTTTTTATTGGTTTTTATTTTTATTATCAGATAAGTATAGCGAATAAGTGGTCAAAAATACCAAATTTAGGGTTGTTCTTAATATTCTTTAGATTGGATCTGGAAGGTACGCTAAGCCACTTCAACACGCGTGAAGTGGCTTAGTTTTTTCTAATTATTACAAATGGTGATTATCGCTAAGTTTGGGGGCGACTGAGAGTAGTAAATAGCAGTACTTGAATAAGATGTATTGCGCACATTGTCTTCAACCACGGTTATTTCATATGTTGCAGTTACAGGGAGTGCAATATTTAGTGTGCTATCTAGATATGTGTTATTACTTTTTTGTAATATCAAAGGCTTGGTTTCATCATACTGAGCCTGAAAACTATTCGACGTTAAAATAGTATCGATCATTTTAAAGCGCAGATTTACGGTGTCGGGTCCAGTAAAATCAGGACAGACGAATACAGAGACTTCTACATCTTGAAAAACCGGTAGGCTTGTTTGATTAATATTAATGATAAAATCATTTTGTGTTATCGCTGCTGAACTATACTCGCTAGTTGCCAGTCTTTCATCTGCTGTAGAAATACTAACAGTTGCGCCCTGTTCAACACTAACTATTGCCTCAAAGAAGCCGCTGCTATTTGTAGTATGCTGCTTACCATTTATCATCAGTATAGCGTTATTGATACCAACTTTAGCTACGTTGGTAATTTGTCCTTTAACTATGCCTGTTAGTAAAGCGGAATCGGTAGCAGAGATCGCAAACTCCATTACAGCTGCATTGCCCTCAGCATCAGTAACAGTAACAGTGACATTATAGCTACCTATAATATCAGGGGTAAATTCAGCGACGCCATCTTTTATGTTTACCAGTGCTGCATTTGACTCATTAGGCTTGGTAAGCCCCCAAGTATAATTAAGATTGGTCTCTTCAGGGTCGTAACTTTGGCTAACATCAAATGTTACTATATTACCAACAAAAGCCTGACGTAATTGTTCGCCTTTAGAAATAATGACTGGCTTTGCATTGTCTCTAACTATGATAGTGATTGTTTGCGTATCGGAGTCTTTATTACCATCATTGGTACGTAACGAAATAACAAAACTTCCTGCACCTGATGCTTTAAAGTAAGGTTTAGCAACGTCTGTGTTAGAAAGCGTAGCACGTCCTAATGGCGATAAAATTTCCCACTGGTAGGTAAGCTCTTTGCCTTCAGGATCTGTGCTTTGTGAGCCATCAAGTTGAATTTCTTCATCGACTAAAATAGGTGCTACATCAGCAATAATCGCTGTTGGTTTTGCATTGGCTTGAGCGTGAAGAACGCTTATTACTTGCTCAGAATTAAGCTGTCCGTCTGATACGATTAATGTGATCACATAATCACCTTCAATATCAGCACTGATAGAAGGGGTTGCTGTCGTACCTTGGATTAGCTGCGCTTTACTATTCTCAGGTCTGCTTTTTATCTGCCAAAGGTAGCTTAAGGGTTGCCCTTCAGGATCGTTGCATTGTTCGCATTGCAGAGTAATATTTTCAGCTAAGTTAATGTTTCTCTCAGCTACAAGTTGTGCAATAGGAGCTTGATTTGCTATCTCTACAGTTAAAGTAACTGTGGCGGTATCAGTTTCACCATATTGATCTTTAACTGTTAGTGAGAGCGTGTACTCACCGAGGTCTAAAGAAGAGAAGCCTGCGGTATTGCTTAAGTTATCAGTGAGTGTCGGGTTGCTATCGGCAGGTTGTGCGGTAATAGTCCACAGATAACTTAGTGTATCACCTTGATCAGGGTCACTGCTTTGCTTGCCATCTAATGTGACTATGCTGCGAGGAGCGACGGTTTTATTTTGTACTTTAATAACCGCTTGAGGAGCTGAATTTTCGTATAAAGACTCACTTTTTATCATTACCTCGTTGCTTGCTGTTTCCCCCAGTGAATTAGTAATGGTTAGCTTTATTGCGTAAGCACCTGTTTTATCTGCAATGAATTTGCTGGTAACGCTATTATTATTTTCTATGATTGCATTGCTGGTAAGAGGCTTTGCCGTAAACTGCCATAAGTATTTATTTATTACACCGTTAGATGTGCTACTTAGCGCACCATTTAATGCAACCACATCACCTTGTTTTACTGTTTGAGTAAGTCCTGCATGAGCAATTAATTGCGTTGGGTCGGCTTTAATTTCAATTAATTTTTCAACTGGGGCGCTCGAAAGTTTGCCATCGCTCACAACTAAAATTAGTTTATAACTCTTTGCTTCAGCAAGTGATACTTCAACTTTATTTTCATTATCAACAGCAAGAGCGATCTCATTTTGTCCGTCTGCAGTGGTTAAGCGCCATTTATAAACTAATGAATCGCCGTCGGGATCGCTGCTTTTTGTACCGCTAAATGTTAGCGCGGTATTTACCCGCATTTCACCGGTTGGTGCACTGATCATGGCAACGGGTTTATTGTTAGTGACTTTATTGGTTGGTTTTTTTTCTGAGTCACCACCTCCTGAGCCACAGGCTGTGAGAGTTAGGATCAAAGCTAGCTGGATTAAAAAACTCCATTTCATATTACTTTCCTTGTTGTTGGTTTTGTTGTGTTTAGTGGTACTGTAAAGCTAAGCCTGTAGTGCTTGCTATTAAATTTAAATGAGGATTATTTCTGGTTTGAATTAGGTTGGTATAAAGTCCATTTTTCATAATATTTATTTCAGTTAAATATTTTATAGTTATGTTAATTTAATTGTTTATAATATGAACCCAAAAGAGGGAAAATAAAAGAATTAAATTCAAATTTTAGAAAAATTTTGGCGCTAAGTTGTTTATGTGTTTATTTAGAGTTGTAGGCCAAGCTAAGTTACTTGGCCTTTATTTTTAATGAGGGGTTTTATTCAGGTGCTACATCTAAGGTAGTAAATAATGAATAACGTACGCTATCGATACCTTTTTCAGTTGAACCTTCGCTCACACTTGCTTCAATCAGGTATAGTCCAGGGTGTTGCCATGTGTTAGTGAAAAAGCCGTTTTTATCTGTGGTTACTTTAACTTCGCCACGTTCGTTACGATAACGTGTATCACCTTTTAAGATGGCAAGTTCTATGTTGGCAGCAGGTTTACCGTCTTTTAATAACTGAAAACGTGCCTCTTCACCAACAAATAAATCATTAGGATGAGTCGGGCCGCTGATCTCTAAGCCTTGACCAAGTAGCGCAGGTTTTGAGGTGCCGTTGCGGCTTACAAATGTATCTACCGTTGCAATCGATTTTGTGGTTTTAATATCGGTTGCATCAGCTGGGATATCTTTACTGTCTTTAGGGCCAAATGCACGGCCACGTTCGCCTTTGGCATCTTTATAAAAAGTCATTAGTCGTGGTTCTTGGCTCATCGTTATATGATAAGTACCTTCCCCAGCTAGTTTTACCGCCGCTGAATTTTTACGTTGCAGATAATATGCACGAATTTTATCGCTAACTGGTTTGCCATCAGGGCCGATTGCCATAATCAGATTATCATCATATTCCGCGCCTTTTTGTGCTGGACGATATGCTTTATCTGGTGCGAAAATTTCATTCGAAATACTGGCATCGATCATCACATAATGTGCTTTGTCGCCTGAAAGAGATGTGTGCGAAGGCACTAACCAGCGAGCATGTGCATTGGCATAGCTAGATGCTAGGGCAGTGAAAGTAAGTGCGCCGATAAATGCGCTTTTAAGTAAATTGATTTTCATAGTCTTTCCTTATTTAAATTGTTTTAGCAGCTACATTTACTGACTTTTAATGGTGACGAAGCTTTGTGAAAATTCATTGGTGCCATCGATGGTGATCTTGCCGTCTTTATTTAGATCAAGTTCTACACGGGTGTAATCACGACCACCTTCTTCGCGAACGACTTCTAAATTAAGTAAATACTTGCCTGCAGCTACGGCTTTGCCATCTAGATCTGTGCCATTCCAGTTAATGGTGTAAGTACCTGGGCGCTTTGTTGCACCTGTTACACCATCAAAGTTAGCGTCACTTTTTCCGGCTTTACGCCACCACTGGCGTAAGTCTTTAAACCATTCTGCTTTTTCAACCCATAAGGCAACCGTGGTTACATGCTTACGCTCTGGGGTTTCTAGCCAAACCGCGACATAAGGTCGATGGTAAGGTTGTACGTCTAGATCAGGTAGGGTTAGTTCTATTTCAAGTTCAGCGGCATTCGCATGAGGTTGAAACAAAGCTGCTGTAAATAAAACAACAGCGCTTATTAAGGTATTAAGTTTTAGCATTAAGACACTCCTTTTAGTTGCGGAACCCAGCATAAATAAATGACTGCTGGTGTTGCGACCCCAAGCACTGTTAGCCATATTCCTACTAAGCGTTTTTTTCTATTTTGAAATAAAATAATCATCCCGGTGATAGCAAAAAAAATCATTAACACGGCTGATATATCAATCACCCAGCTCCATGCTTCGCCGCTATGACGGCCTTTATGTAAATCGCCAATTAAGCTTAAAAAGCCGCCAGTTTGATATTCGAGATTCAGTTCGCCACTGATGAAATTAAGTTCTGCGAAGGCAAAACCTGCAGGCAGTGGGTAGTCGAGCATCACGAGTGCATCTTCTTTTTCCCAGTCGATACTTTTTACTTTAGTTAAGCCATATTGGTTGGCTAAGTAAGCTTCTATTTCAGGGTATAAAATGGGTAAGGTTGCTAGGTTTTCTTGGCCCTGCTCAAGTAATGCACTTGGGAGTGATGTGGTTAGTTGCCCATCACTTTTATCGCCTTCTAGCCAATCAACATGATTAAGTACAATCCCACTGACAGAAAATAAAATAAGCAAAAACAGCAGTGCTGTTGATAGATAAATATGCAACGCACGACTGGTACTATATAAAGTTCGTTTATTTATTAACGGCATAAATAATTTAGTAGTTAAGCAATATTATCTACATGGTAATGATTTGCATTAGTTATCACAACATTATTTACGAAATTTACATTGGTAGGTATTTTGAAGGGCGAGAGAGTAAATAAATCATAACCGCTATTTCGATGCCGGCTACCAGCAGTAAAACCCACCACGGCGGTGCACAAAGCAGCAATACAATAAAGCCAAGTGACATACCAATACCCGCAAACCACTTCGCCTTTACGGGTACTACTTTGTACTTTTGCCAATGGCGTAAGGTTACGCCATAACGAGGATGATTGAGTAACCAAGCAGCGAGTTTTGGGGACGAGCGAGTAAAGCACGCTAATGCCAAAATGAAAAAAATAGTGGTGGGCATCACAGGTAAAACAATACCTATAATTCCCAGCCCAACCAAGGCTAGTCCTAATAGTTGATAGCCAATACTTTTATAAGTGGCTAAAATTACTTTTAAATTCATGAATAGACTTGTGCCTGATAAAGTTGAAAACGGCTAAATGTTTGGCAAGCAACGTTAAACAATATGCTGCTAGTTTACTCAGCATTGTCAGTTAATTGTACTCGATGACGTTATACTCTGCCACGTTCAGCGCCTCAGCTTGCGATTCAACCTGATGCCGCTGTTCTTTTTATATCCTATTATGAGTTGATGGGAATGTAATTGCTTGCAGTCATTGCTTACAGCGTTATGACGGATGAGTTTATGAGGGGGTAACCTCTTAAGACTAACCCCCCTAATTACAGGCTGACTTTAAAGATTAAAAGTAATAGCCAATATTAATATTAAATCGACGCTCGGTTTCATTACTATCACCGGCAACAGAGCCACCTACAAATGCTTGATTGCGGGCATGAACTAAATCAAAGTAAGTGAACAAGCCGCCAGCCGCGACGGATACCCCGGTAACATTCATCCAAGTATCGGCAGTGTCATCAGACTTGTTATAGATCGCGCTGTAATCATTATAAAATTGCAGGTTGCTTACTGGACCCCATTCAACCGGTACGCTGTAAGCGACATTAAAGCTACTGGTGGTTGCATCGGTCGCAATAGAGTCATAAAACCCATATGCGCCAACCGCGATACGATTAGTGTCATCGATATTGTAGTCATATTCGCCATGCTGTAGCTGAATATTCCAATTATTGATAACGCTGTTTACATGCAGTGCCCATGCGTTGTAACTTCCTGCGCGGTCTTGGCCGTCATGTAAGCCACCGGCCAAGCCTGATATTCCGACTTCTGTGGTCATGCCTTTGCCGTGTTCAAAGTAATAGGCGTAGCGGCCGGCAAAGGTATTATACTCACCAAGCCCTTTGCTCGGTTCGGCATAAATACCCTCGTCGACGGTGCGACTACCAACAATATCGTACGAATAGCGATGGCTGCGATCTTCAACATAACCATCGACACCACCGAGTTCGTCATTTTTGAAAAAACCTAAATCGAGCTGCCAGTTATCAGCTACTTTACGTTTAAACATCACGCCTAAATCATGATCGTCTTCTAAACCAACGTAGTAGTTTGCACTAAAGAAATAGTTATGGGAGTTATAAGGATCATTACCAAACGGCACTTTTGTGATACCTACTTGCACTTGCCAGTCGTCAGTAAATTGATAGCCTGCCCATGCTGATTTTATTGCGGTCATGTAATCAAAAAAGCGGATCTCTCCGCCGATCAGCACTCCACCAATATCGCCAGAAACATTTAAACGGAAAATATCAAAATCAAAATCGCCACCACGGTTTTTATTGCCGTCATCATATGAGGTGTGACTGTAGTTAGTACGAATTGCACCACCAAATTTAACTCCGGATAGGGCTGTTTCGGTATTATCTTGAGTTTGCTTTGCGATAGTCTTGGTCTGTTCTTCAAGCTGTTGATTAACTTTAGCTTGTTTTGCTTTTTCAGCCGCAAGCTGCTGTTGCAGTTGCTGCATCTGTTGTTGGAGTTGAGAAAGTTGAGCTTGCATAGCATCAATGTCTGAAGCATATGAGGCGCTGCTTGTTGCGCCTAGCATAGTCGCGAAAGCTAACTTTGATAGTTTAAGCATGATAAATCGCTATTCTTGATATAGGTCTGTATAGAATAGACTAATTGTACCTTTAACCCAAGTTAACTAACCATGCGTTCTAGGGTAATCATTTGTTTAATATGATTTTATAAACTATTTATTCGGTGGGTTTGCCTTCAGCGGCGCGGGTCAGCACACCAACTTCTAATAAAGGAGCTGCATCTATACTTTGAGCATCCATCATAGTAGCAATACGCTGCATTGATGATAGTAGCTGGCTTTGTTCCCACTCGTCTAAGGCTGAGAACTTTTCAATAAAGTGTTCTTGTAACGGTTGTGGTGCTGCTTGCAGAATCGTTTGACCATTTGCAGTGAGGTAAAGACTCACTCGACGTTTGTCTAATTGGCTGCGAACACGCGTCACTAAATCGCGGTTTTCTAAGCGATCCAAGATATTAGTTACAGTTGCAGGACTCAGGTTTACATTTTGGGCAATGCGACTGGCTGTAATACCATCAGTTTGTGCTACTTCAGTCATAATTAATAGCTGCGGACCGGTAAGGCCGGAGATTTTATTTAACTGCTTAGAATGGAGGTCGATCGCGCGGATCACTTTACGTAAAGAAACCAATAATTCGTCATATTTTTTCATTTTTATCTCATTCGCAGATGGTTTGCGGTCAAGGCGCTCGCGCAATCAATAAATATTACACATCTAATAAATAGAGTTCAAATAGATAAGGTCGATTTATACTGTATTATTGGCTTTACACAGAACTGTGGCTGTTTTTTATTTGTTTTGAGTTGAAATTAAATTTAGTTCATTTGCATATTATTTAATTAAACGTTTTTGGTGCTGAGCTTACCTATAAGTCATGACAGAGTGAAAAATTGTAAATTTGACATAAAAACTCACTAAATAATATTTACTAATTGGTTGGGGATTGGGTAAGGTGAGATAGGTTTTTCATTTTTATGGGACGTATAATGAAGTTATCTCCATCTGTAAGCATCGAACAAACTGACACTGGTTTAGAATATATCAATGTTGCAAGCGAGCTTTGTAGCGCTAAAATTTTTCTACAAGGTGCACAACTCACTGAATTCACGCCAAGTGGCAAAAAGCCATTAATTTGGGTATCAAGCGAAGAAGATTACCAAGAAGGTAAAAGTATACGTGGTGGCATTCCTATTTGTTGGCCATGGTTTGGTGTCAATCCAAATCCTGAGTGGCCAATTCACGGTGTAGCACGTACGAGCTTATGGCGAGCAGATGAAGTTGCAGAGCAAGACGATGAAATTCGAGTTAGCTTAACCTTGCCAATGGCACAAGTTGATGAAACCTACTGGCCACACAAATCAAAGCTAAAGGTTGAATTTATACTAACTAATCAGCTTGAAGTGCGTTTAACAACCACTAATTTAAGTAACCAAACTATTACTTTCACGCAAGCGCTGCACACTTATTTTCCAACCCCTGCTATTGAAGAAACTCAAGTGGATGGGCTGCAAGGTTCCAAATATATTGAGTTTAGCGAAGGCCCGTTTGATCAAGATGGACTGGTTGGTTTTGCTCGTGAAACAGATATGGTTTATACCCAAGCCGCAGTTATCCAGCGTATTATTACCCCGGATGGAATTATTGAAGTCGGCCGTGAAAACTCCAGCTCTTGTGTGCTGTGGAACCCGTGGATTGATAAGTCTAAGCGTTTATCTAATTTTGCTGATGATGAATACCATACAATGTTGTGCCTTGAAGCGGCAAATGTAATGGATGATAGTGCGATTGTAGCGCCAGGCGAAAGTCATACCTTAGCGACGACCATTCGCTGGGTGTAATATAGGGCCGCAACTTTGCTATAAATCAAAGCCAACGTATCAAATCGTTGGCTTGTTAAGGAAAAAAAGTGTTCGAAAACCACCAACTGGACGTCTTACCCCAACATCAACAAATAGTATATAAGCCACTGGCAGATAAAGCGTTGCTGCACGCTCAGCTTAACTGGCTGCTGTTTTATCTACCATTAACTGCAATATTAGGCGCTGTTTGCTTTTTTAATCAGGAGTTTGCAGCACTGGCACAAACGAGCTTACTGATTGGTTTACCAATTATTTTAGCTTTATCGCTAGCTTATAACGTTGTCAGTATGCGACTTAAAGGAATTGCTATGCGTGAGCATGATATAGCTTATCGCAAAGGCGTTATTTGGCAGCAGGTGACGATTTTACCTTTCTCACGAGTGCAGCACACAGAAATACATCGTGGCCCTTTGGAGCGAAAACTGGGCTTGGCTAGCTTGCGTTTGTATAGTGCTGGCGGAATGAGCGCCGATCTCAACATTAGTGGCTTAAGTCATGATGATTGTAAAAATATCCGTCAGTATATTCAAAAGTACACTGAAGCAAAACAAGTATCTAACAATACCAGCAATCAAGCCGGTGATAGTGTATTAGCTACTGATGAGTCGTTAAATGGATAATTTGAAATGGCAGCGTGTTTCGTCTTGGTCACTGGTTTATTTTATCGTGCATTTTGCTTTCCGATTTGTCAAAGACGGTGTATTTAACTTACTACCTATTATGGTTGTGTTTGTTACGCAAGTTGAAAATAAGTGGTTTTGGGGGCAAGTTGCATTAGCGGTAGCGATTATTAGCTTGTTAATTTATTCATTTTTTTACTATATTAATTTTCGCTTTTGCATTACTGATGAGCATGAAATATTACTTAATAAAGGGGTGTTTAAAAAAGAGCGTTTAACCTTGAACTTTTTGCGAGTGCAGAATGTTAATATTGCCGAACCGTTTTATTTTAAGCCTCTGGGTTTGGTTAACTGTATTTTTGATGCCGCTGGCAGCACTAGCCAAGAGGCTGTATTACCCGGGGTTACATCGCTATATGCAGAGCAAATGCGCGAGCGAGTATTGGCTTATAAAGAAACCCAACAACAAACTGCAGCTAAGCAGCAACCTGAAGATACACATACCAACGAACCACAACAATGTTTGCTGCTGAGCAATAAAGAAGTTGCAAAATTTGGCTTGATGTCGAATATGGCTATTTTGGCATTAGCAGCGCTTGCACCTTTTATGAATGTTGTGCTGGAGTTTTTAGAAAAAGCGGTGATCAATCGCCTAGAATCATTCTATCAGCAAGAAGTGGGCGTGTTGGTTGATGCTGCAGCACTCGCTGTGTTTTCAATACTTGTGCTTGTTGTGTTGGTTGCCGTTTTATTATCGGTATTAATGTCATTAATCCGCTTTTATAATTTTCAGCTTTACTTTCAGGCCGGAAAATTTAAACGCATTGCTGGATTATTAGAGCGTCATCAGTTGTCGGTGAGTCTTGATAAAGTACAATCTTTGCTGATTAAGCAAAACCTAATTGCACGACTACTTAAACGTTATACCGTGCAGTGCTTGCAAGCAACCAGCGGCGGCTTTAGCGCGGGCGCAAAGAGCAAACAAAGCTTAGTGATGCCAGTGCTTTCACTTGAGCAAGTAAAACAAGTTTGTCAGTGGGTACATCCTTGGCTTAATTTAACCAGTGATGATTTTAAAGCACTCAACTTTAAAGGTGTCGAAAAAGCGTTACTGATCAAAAATCTATGCTTTTATGCTTTGTTACCGAGCGCTTTAATTGCATTTATGGGCTATGCAGGACAAGGTTACAGCCCGGTATATGGCCTGCTTTGTGCTGTATTACTAAGTTCCTTGGTGTACTTATCATATCGACGATACGGTTATTATTTTTATCAATATCAAGGGCGATATTACGCAGTGTTTCGCAGTGGCATGATAAGTGTGCATTATCGAGTGTTTGAACTATATAAAGCGCAAAGCACGCGCGCAGTAAGCACTTATTTTATGCGAAAAAGTGGTTTGAAGAGCTTGTCTATACAACTCGCTGCGGGCACAGCGACTATGCCTTATATCAAAGCAGAGCAAGCCGATGAAATTATCGACTTTATTCTCTGCCAAGCTGAATCTGATCAACGAAGTTGGATGTAATTCACCGCTTTCAAGTTCTTAGGATGGTATTTTATTAGGCGATAAAGCGTAATAGCGGTAACTCACGTTTTCTTACATTTTTATGCTCTCTTTTTAGGCTAAGTTATGACAATAATGGATTTAAAATAAGAGATCAGGGAACATGATGAAAAAAACCTTACTCGCTACTTCGTTATTATTAGCCACACATACACAGGCCGCCGTGCAATGGCAAACTATTTATACCGAACACTTTAATGTTCATTACAGTCAAGAAAATGCAGATTGGGCACGCTCTGCGGCCAATGAATTAGAAATCGTCCGCAGCAAAGTGCTTGAGCAACAAAATCGTGCTTTAGATGAGGCGGTTGATGTGGTGGTGTTTGATCCACTCAATGCCGCTAATGGTTTTGCATTACCGGTTTCAAATAAGCCATTGATGGCGCTTTTTACTACACCACCGCAGTCAGATACAGTGATCTCAAATAATAGTGGTTGGCAGCAATTACTGGTACTGCACGAATATATTCATCTAGTGCATTTAGCACAACCTACCCGCAGTAAATGGCGTCAAGAGCTCAGGAATATTTGGGATTTATACGATATAACACACAGCGAGATGCCTCGCTGGGTGGCAGAGGGTTACGCAACATTACTTGAATCGAAAATGACGGGGCGTGGTCGGTTATTTGATAACTACAGCGAGGCGATTTTAATCGAATTTGCTCAGCAAGGTGCATTGCCCCGCTATGATCAGTTGAATAGTACAGATGGTGGCTTTATGGCTGGCTCTATGGCGTATTTAATGGGCGCCCGATTTTTAGCTTGGCTAGAGAAAAACTATTCAGAGCAAACCCTTGATGCTGTTTGGACGCGTATGCAAGGGGTTAAGCAACGCGAATTTGATGACGCATTCGAAGGGGTCTTTGGTGACTCTGCGAGTAAGTTGTATCGACGTTTTATTGCTGAGTATACCTATCAAGCAATGAGTAAAGAAAGAAGTGAACAGTCACTTACTAGTGAGCTTTGGTTGGCGTTAGATCACTATGCTAGTGGTCCTGCTTTATCACCAAATAGCGAGCAACTTGCAGTGGTGGAGCGTGATCAAGACGGCAAGACTCAGTTAAAACTCTACAGTACTGAGGATAACCTCAAAGCTGCAGAAGAGTTTAACCAAGAGCAACAAGAGCTACTCGCTGATGATCCTAAAGATGTTGCTGATAAACCACCCAAGGTGTTTCAACGTAAGCAAAAGCAAGTCTTGAATCAAATCAATCGTGCGGGTATTCAAAACCCACAATGGCTAAATGACGACGTGTTGTATTTTTCAGCCTACAGCAACGTAGATAATATTGATAATCAGCGTATATCAGATATATTTAGCTGGGATACGCAAACCGGTGAAGTTACCAAACTAACTGATTTAGCTGGCCTGCGGCGCTTTAGTATTGCAGATAATGGGCAAACACTTTATGGAGAACAGGTTAAAGGGGGTTACTCAGAGTTAGTGCGAGTTGATTTACAAACCGGTCAAGCTCAACCATTATTCGAAAAAAGTCTAGCAACGGTTTACGATTATCCTGTAGTTAGCCCCAATCAACAGCAACTCGCCTTTCTTAAAACTGAGTTTAATCATAATTGGCAATTGTATATACAAGATATTGATGGACAAAAATCAATTGCTGTACCAATGCCTAAGGGATATCAATACTTATCACAACCAAGTTGGAGTGCGGATGGCAAGCAGCTTTATTTTGTTGCAGGATTAGCTCAGGCAACGGATATCTACCGTTATGATTTAACTACACAACGTTTGTTCAAGCTGACTCAAGGCCAACAAGCGGTTGCTAATCCACTCGCATTATCTGACGGGGATTTACTGTATTTTTCAATCAGTAGTGATGGCCCTGACATTATGCAGCTACAGGTAAATAATAACGAAGAAGAAATCACCGATTTTGCAACTAACAGTATTGCGCCTTTGTTGCTTGTGAATGAGCACACCTTGCCAAAAGCTCAAATATATCAACAACCCATTGGTGAGCAAACGCACTACGATATTTGGCAGCAAAAAGCCACTTTTGCGTTAGGTGAACAATATCATTCAGCCTCCGCGGCATTATTTTCAGCGAGTATTAAAGGCAGCGATTTACTCAAGCAATTAGATTGGCAGCTGGGCTACAGTGTTGATTTACATGACACTGCACTGCAAGGCATTTATGCCCAAGCACGCTACAGTGCGCTTGCAATCAAGTTTGACAGCCAGTTATTTTCTTATGATTTGAATGCTAGCAAGCAATATCAGCATAGCCTGTTGGCTGATCAGTCAGTGCAAGGCGGCTATATTGCTGCCAGCCTGCCACTGAGCTTTGGAGAGTTTAAAGTACAGCCAGAACTGGCTTATAACTACTCAGAGATAGATGATGCAAATATCAAGCAAGAGCAGAGTTCACAGTGGCTTAGAGTCGGCTTGAAGCAATCTTGGAGCTATGACAGACAAGATTATGCCATCGGCCAAGCGATTGATGCGCGTTGGTATAGTGGCGATAGCGACACGCAGAGTTGGCAGGGCTATGATGTTTCTGCGCAGCTATTTGGTAAAGCGCTGGCAATCCCGATGTATGCTAATTATAGCCAGCAATATAGAGATGATAGTGAGTTGCGATTAGGTGGTTTTAGCTCTTCGTTGTTATCAAAAAATATTCGCAGTGACCTTGTTTTTGCACCTGAACTGCCCTTTTACAGCGCTATTGGCAAACGCTATCAAGGTTATGGTGGAGGTATTAGCTGGGCAGAAGGCATGCCATGGTTGTACTATCAACAGCATCAGATTGACCAACAGGTATACGGGCAAAGCTATGGTGTGAAATGGCAAGGCCCCTTTAGTTTTGGCTTAGGCCCTGCAGGCCTCAATGATGTGAAACTTGATTTTGGCCTAGTCAGAGTAGAAGGCGACAGCTTTGATGATGAGCTTAGAGGCTGGCTCGGGTTTTATTATTCGTTGTAAATTAATGGAGGCTCCAAGGAGCCTCTTCTATCGCTTTGTCTAAGTTAAGTATTTAATGCTGTCGCTGTTCGCCTTTGCTCGCGATTTCTTTGTGATTGTTTTTTACGGTTACGGCGGCTAAGCCACAAGTAAAAACCAGTGCCTGCAAGCCATACTGGGCTTAGGCCAATCACGCACCATAAGATTTTACTGAGTAAACCGGCAAAATAACCAAAGTGTAATTTTCTAAAGCTATCAATTACTTTCCAACCAATGCCGACTTCGCGAATATCCCAGTTAGCTATATGTTCACCGGTTTTTTTATCATAAGTAATGGTGTTGGCGTATTCGCTTGCCAGTGGATTGTTGCTATCAACTTCACCAAATAGCGTAATGTTTTCGTCAGGCTCCAGTGGCATAACTAAAAAAGTACCATTAAATGTCGGGATTTGTTTTTTGCTATCATCCAGAATGGCTTGAAAGTTAATGGTATCGCTATGTAAGTTTTTGGTGAGTATAAAATGCTGTTCTTCTGCGTGTTCGACTACTTCGTGATACCACACAGCCCAATTAAAGTAGCCGCCAGTGATCGCCAAAATTAAAATAATGGGTGAGCCAAGTACCCCTGTCATTTTATGAATATCGCTTAGTACAATTTGCAGCGTCGCCTTGAAGCGTACTGAAAATAAACGTTGCCAAAATTTACGATAAATTATTAAGCCTGTAACGCCGAGGATAAATAGAAAGATTGCAAAAAAGAACCCAAGGACGGTGCCTGTTTGACCAGGTAGAGTTTTTAAATCGTTTAGCAAAAATGTGTAATGCAGTTCTAAAAACCAATCTGTGAAGTAGTGACTAGTGCTAACTGGCTGCGAGAGTATTTCGCCAGAATATTGATTGATATGAAATTTATACCAAGTGTCGGTACCGCGTTCGATTAAATAAACCCGATCAGCAGTATCATCATTAAATATTTCCCAACTACCTACTACATAGCTAGGAAATTCATGCTCAGCAACCGCTATTAATTTATCAATGGGTTTGCGTTCTGCGTGACTATCAACGACAAAGTGACTATCTGGCATGAGTAAGCCATCAATTTCACTTTTAAACACTAATACGCTGCCAGTTAGACTGATCACAATAAGTGGAATCAAAGCACAAAGCGCAATCCAACTGTGTATTTTAAAAAGTGTTTTTCTCATAAGGCAAAGAGTCGTCAAAATTAATTTGTTGCATGATAACAATTATCAATGTTATTTCAATTCTATGCGATGAGATGTTTGCTTACTAACGGCAAAGTGTCAGTCGAAACATGGAAACTGTAAGGTTAACTTGCCGCAGGAGTAGTGAGCTTATTTTGTACAAATGGTTGCTTGTTTTTATAGGACCTTTACAATGCCGCGCCTTACATAAAGCATATAAAAACAGTGGTTTACACTGACTTATTGTTTTGTTTATAAGTTGCTAACTTATTAATCAATTACTAACGAACGAGGTCTACTTTGGCGCATTACCTGCCTATTTTATCATCATTTATTTTAGTGTTTAGCTTTTTACCATTACTAAATAAAATTCGTAAAAACCGCAGTGTATCGGGGTTGTCATTATTAATGATGACCTTTGGGGTGGCGCAAAGTATTTATTTTATTGCATTTAATCTCTTTTTTGAACGTTACTACATGGTACTACCGTTTGTGGTGACCGGGTGTTTAAGTGGCTTAATCTTGTATTATTTTGCTCGATATAACGCCAAAACTAGAGAGCGAACTCAGTTGGCCGCTATGTTAGGTTTTTCACTATTACCGTTTTTACTGCTAGTAAACCCACAGCTAGAGACTGCTAATGTACTTACTTGGCTTACTTTTGTTGGCTTAATAATGAGTTCGGTGCGAGTCATGCCGCAAACCTATAAAACGCTGCGCAGCGGAGATATAAGCAACTTAAGTGCTCGTTATTTTAGCTTACAGTTTATTGCTGGTGTGTGTGGTTTATTTGCAGAATTAGCGATGGCAGCACCAAGTACTTCGCATCTTTTAACATTTGTGATGATCTTACTGACTAATGCTGCGCAACTTGGTTGTATTCAATATTATAAAATGCGCCCTGCAATAATATAGAATTGTTTGTTTTAAAAACAAGCGATTCCAAAGTTACTGTTTTTATGGCAAATTACCTTATCGAGATAAAAGGGATAAGGTATGAATTGGAATCAACTAGGTTACTTATGTCGATTATTTTCGCCATTAAGTAACCTTACACCTGCACAGAAAAAGCAACTAAGCAGTGCCGAGCATTTACGGGTTTATAAAGCTGGGCAGCACAGTAGTCAATTAGCTACAAAATTATCAGCACAGCTTATTGATAACCGTTGTGAACACGAGCAGCAAAGACTTGCGTTATGTTATGAACAATTACCAAATGCAATTAGTACTAACGGCTTTAAATACGGGAGCAGATTAAGCTATCTGGTATTTATTTTTACTGTTTTTATTATCATTAGTCTGATTTATCAGGTTTTTGTTATACCTTCCTTTTCAGCTGTATTGAGTGACTATCATGCTCAATTAAATAACTCGCTTAGTGATGTGGCACAATTTTGGTATATATTTGTATCTCTACAAGGAATGCTTCTTTCATTAATTTTGCTCAGTGTTATACGCCTAAGCCAAATAGGCAATCTACTAAAAGCAGAACCATCATCAAGCTTTATCGATTTTATTATCCCCAAAAAAATTCGCCAGCAACACAGCGAGCTAATTGTAATACTTGAATTTCCTGTAAACGGGGCAAGTGAAAGTATTAGTTTCCCCGAGGTTGAGCATTTACAAAGTTGTCAGTTACATGGCTTAGATATTAGTAAAGAATTTGTGCTTTTAATAAAGCAAAAGCTGGCGGTGTTTAATCAAGATGCTAAAAGGTATTTGAATAAACTCATTACTATTTTCACGATTACTTTAGTTATTGCGATTGCATTATTTTTGAAAGAGGCTTATCGGCCTATCTTCGCATTGGGAGAGATCATATGAAAAATAAAGGATTTACCCTAATTGAGCTAATGGTTGTGATTGCTATCATAGGCATTCTAGCTTCTGTGGCATTGCCACAATACAGTAAATATATACAGCGCAGTGAGCTTGTAGACCCCTTAGCAATGGCTGCCGTTATACGAGAAGATGTAACGACTTTTTATTTAGAGCAAGGACGATTTCCATCAAACAATGAGGAAGCCGGTATACCTGCGAGTAAGTTTTTAATTGGCAATCGAGTAACTGGTATTGTCGTTGATGTTGGGGCTATTCATATTAGCCTTGGTAATAAAGCGTCAGTGCCTTTGCAGGGGACGATATTAACATTTCGGCCAGCTGTGGTCACGGGTAGTCCGGGTAGCCCTATAGCTTGGTTATGTGGCTACGATCAGCCAGTCGCAGGTATGCAAGCAATGGGTGAAAATAAAACCACCGTACCCAAAGATATTTTGCCGTCATCGTGTAAAGAACTTAAATATTAAAATATTCTAGGTAAATGAATGCAACTGACTATCCATCAAGTAGACGCTTTTACTAACGAATTATTTAAAGGCAACTATGCAGCGGTTATTGATTTAGATAATTGGCTTGATAATGAGCTGATGCTAAACATTGGCGCAGAAAATAACGTATCCGAAACCGCGTTTACTTGTCGTCAAGCTGATGGCAGCTACGCTATCCGTTGGTTTTCACCATTAATGGAAATAGATTTTTGCGGGCATGCTACACTCGCTGCGGCATTTGTGTTGTGCGAACAGCACAATATATCGCAAATTCGTTTTCAAGCTGCTGCAGTCGGTGAGTTAGTTATTAATAAAAATAGCGATGGCAGCTTTGCCATGACTTTTCCAAAACAAACTCCTTTTGTTACAACAGAAATACCCTCTGAGCTATTTACTGGCTTGTCTATACAACCCGTTAAGGTGTTGAAAAACCAACAAGCTTACTTTGCTATTTATGATAGTGAGCAAGATGTGCTAGATCTTAAAACAGACTCTGCGCTGCTTAAAACATTGTTTCCGCTAGATGTAGTTGCAACCGCACCAAGCGCAAAATACGACTTTATTTCACGTTATTTTTGGCCTGCTAATGGCGGTGATGAAGATTACGTTACCGGCTCAATTCATACCGGTCTTGCGCCTTATTGGGCTAAAGAGTTAGGTAAAACCTCGTTAAGTGCTTATCAAGCTTCTAGCCGTGGCGGACATCTGCATTGTGAAGTTGCTGCGCACACAATTACTGTAACTGGCCATGCTGTGCGCTATATGCAGGGCACCATATATTTATAATGACTATTTAATTGCTACCTTGCGGTAGTTTAATGGTGATTTGCGCGCCATGCGCTGTGTTAGCTAACTGCAGGGGCACTAATTAGACGCTCATAGCGTGATGCATATTGACCATACACCGGCGTCATAATATCAATATCACCTTGTTGGACGGTCACCACATTGAGCGTACTCGCATTTAGCTGCGGCACAGCAGGTTGCACAGCAAAATAGCTGATGCTTGCAAGCAGTATGAGTGCGGCAACAATGAGGGCTATTTTAACTTTGTTTAGTTTTGTGGTTTTTTCAATATTAATATTCATAATCTACAAATCTACGTGGTTGATAGTGTAGTTAGTGAAAGTTTGATGCCAGAAATAAATACTGTTTATTTTCAGTTTGTTAAGTATTTATATAGTGATTCTAAAGTGATAGCTGTTCGATATTGAACACGCAGGTGTTCGGTTTTGAAAATAACAGCAGCCGCAGGAGATAGATTTATTATCCGAAGTTCAGGTTATTTAAATAAGGACTTTGAATCTTTTTGATACGGTTTTGTAACAGTTCCTTACAAATGTCACGTTAATGTTTCATTCAGCTCTGTTATTATGGCTTTAGTAAAATATTTAGGGGACTGATTATGCGAACAACGATATTGAAATGGACACTTCCATTTGTCGCGCTTGGCTTAGGAATTGTTGGCTTTGTGGGAATTAATGCGATTGCCCAAGAGCCAGAAAAAAAAGAAATAGTCGACACTCGGCCGGTTGTAAAAGTTGAGGCTGTAGCTGCCAACGATCATCAAGTGATTATTAATAGCTATGGCGAAGTTAAGCCACTTGAAAGCACGCGTTTATCAGCGCAGGTGTCGGGTGAGGTTGTTAGTTGGCATCCTCATTTTGTTGTTGGTGGTATTGTTGCTCGTGGCGAAACCTTATTTACTATTGAGAAAGATAACTATGAAGCGGCGTTATTACAAGCCCAAGCTGAACTTGCTCAAGCAAAATCACAGTTAATCGAAGAGCAAGCACAAGCACAAGTTGCGGCGGATGAAGTAAAGCGCTTTCCTGGTAAAGAGCGTACTGCATTGTTTTTACGTGAGCCACAAGTGCTTAGCGCGCAAGCATCGGTCAAGTCAGCGCAAGCGCGATTAAAGCGTGCGCAACGTGATTTAGATAATTGCGAAGTAACAGCTCCTTATGATGCACTGGTTGTAAGTCGCGATATTGGTGTAGGCCAGTATATAAATATGGGCACACAAATCGGTGAGTTAAATAATATTGAAACAGCCGAAGTGATTATTCCGATCGCTGGCTTTGACAGTGTGTTTTTACCTGAGCGAGTTAAAGGCATTACTGCAACGGTAATAAAAACCGGTTTACATGGGTTTACGCGTCAAGCTGTGGTTGATCGTGATTTAGGTATTGTTGATAGTGCTACTCGTATGAGTAGCTTAGTTGTTCGTATAGATGACCCGTATGGGTTAGTTAATAAACAGCAGGCAATTAAATATGGCAGTTATGTACAAGTCAATTTTGCTGGCACTATGCTTAATAATATCTATCGCTTACCGCAAGAACTGGTGAATAACCAAATGGTATGGATTGTTAATGATGAGCAGCAACTTGAGCCACGTAAAGTGAAAGTGATCCGCGAAGAGGGCGAGTTCTTTTATATTAGTGATGGCTTAGAGGCTGATGATCAATTAGTTATTACCTTACCTGAGTATCCGCAAAAAGGCATGGCAGTGAAAATCGCTGGTGTGCAGGATGTTAAAAAAGTTGATGCACTCGATAGTGCAACCACTGAAAAACTATAAAGGGTAGACTGCGTTATGAGTAACACTGAACTACCAAATACACCAGACTCAACGGTTGAAAAGCAGACCGGTATTATTGCCTACTTTGCTAATAACTCTGTAGCGGCTAATTTAATGATGGTTTTCATTATAGTAATGGGGATCATTAGTTTTTTAACTATCCAACGACAAATGTTCCCGAACATTGAAATTAATTACATTACAATTAATGCGAATTACCCTGGCGCGTCACCGCAAGAGATGGAAGAAAGTATCCTAGTTAAGATTGAAGAATCTTTAAAAGATATTACCGAAATTAAAAAAGGTGTATATCGCGCATTTCGTAACGGCGGCAGCGCCCAGTTAGAAATCAATACTGATGCAGAGCTCACCGATGTACTGGATAAAATTAAGTTGCGGGTTGATGGTATCGCTACTTTCCCCGCAGGCATGGAGCCGGTCACCATAAGTCAAATAGAGTTTCGCCAAGATGTAATAGGCATGACATTAGTTGCCGACCTACCACTGAATGAGCTCAAACCGATAGCTAACCGCATTGAAGATGAGCTATTACAGCTATCAAATGTATCACTGGTGGTCAATGATGTACCACTGGATGAAATTGCCATTGAGATTGAACCAGACACATTACGTCGTTACAACTTAACCTTAAGCGAAGTCGCTGATGCTGTGCGTCGTTATTCAGCCAACTTTTCAGCAGGACAATTAAAAACCGATGCTGGGGTTATTTCTGTACGAGTTGAAAACCAACTGTATTCAGGTGAGGAGTTTCGCCAAATACCAGTAAAAATTGGTGATAACGGCGCTAAAGTTTTACTGCAAGATATTGCAATTATTAAGGACCAATTCACCGAAGGCGAACGTTACTTTAAGTTCAATGGTGAAAATGCCGTTTATTTATCAGTAAAAGCGACGGAAGAGCAAAGTATTATTCCTGTTGCGGATTCAGTTAAAGCGTTTATTGATCAAAAAAATAAAGACTTACCGCCGGGTGTCCGCTTAGAGCCATTAATGGATATGACCTATTACTTAAATGCTCGCTTAGATATGATGGTAAATAACCTGATCCAAGGTGCAATTTTAGTCGCTATTATGCTTTCTTTGTTCTTACGCTTTAAGCTTGCGCTATGGGTAATGATTGGCTTGCCGGTATGCTTTTTAGGCGCCATGATGATGATGCCGCTGTTTGGTGTAACCATTAATATCTTGTCATTATTTGCCTTTATTATGGTGCTAGGGATTGTGGTGGATGACGCCATTGTCATCGGAGAAAGCGCCTACACCGAAATAGAGAAAAAAGGCGGTGGAGTTGTTAATGTCGTTAATGGCGCTAAAAAAGTCGCAACCCCAGCAACCTTTGGGGTGTTAACCACAGTTGCGGTATTTGCGCCATTTACGTTATCGACAGGCCCTGAAAGTGCATTCTTTTTTGGGATCGCAGTCGTGGTTATGTTGTGTTTAATATTCAGCTTAATAGAATCAAAGCTTATTCTACCTGCACATATTGCCCATACTAACTTCCCGCCAATTAAGCCAGATAGCTGGCGAGCACGTTTTAATAAACGCTTTTTTGGTTTTGTAAATGGACCATATCGACGTTTTATAGTGCGTTGTGTAGAGTGGCGTTGGGCGGTACTGTTCTCGTTTATTTCATTACTGATCGTCACTTTTGCCTTGATTGCATCAAACAATGTGCGTACTGGTTTTATGCCGAAGATCCCGCATGACTATCCGCAGATCAACTTAGAGATGAATGATAATGTCTCTGATATACAAACCATTGAAGCAATTCGTGAAATCGAAGCTATGGTGATTGCCGTTGATAAAGAGACTGAGCGGGAATATGGTCAAAAACTAATTAGAGATGTACTCGTGTTTAACCAAGGTCGTACTGAAGCGCAAATACTCGCACCATTAGTTGAAGAGGATTTACGTCCTTATAACGCGTTTGAACTTTCTCGTCGTTGGCGTGAAGCGATGCCAACCATTGCTGGTGTTAAGTCGCTTATTATTTATGACGATGTGAATGCTCAAGGTGGTGGTGATGGTGAGTTTGGTTACTTGTTATATGGCTCAGATATCGACACTTTAAATGATGCCGGGCGTCGTTTTATTCAATTATTGCAACAACAAGACGGTTTGTTTGATATTAGCTCGACTATTGACCCTGCCAGCAAAGAAGTGCAAATGAGTTTAAAACCTGTGGCTTATGACCTCGGTTTAGACTTAGCCTCAATAGCAAATCAAGTTGGCGCAAGTTTTTACGGTGGTGAAGCACAGCGTGTTATTCGCCGTGGTGAAGAAGTGCGGGTGATGGTACGTTATCCAAAACTAACCCGTGAAGCGTTTTCATCGCTCAAGCATGCAGTTATCACCACACCGCAAGGTAAAGAAGTGTTGCTTGGTGATGTGGTCGAGCTGACTGAAAAACCGGGCATTAGCTATATTCGCCGTGAAGGTGGTTATCGTACTGTGTATGTTTATGGCAATATCGATGAAGAAGTGATCGAGCCAAATGAAGTAATTACACAAGTAAAAGACAAGCTATTACCTCAACTAAAAGAAGAGTTCCCAAGCGTTAAATCAGAGCTTGGCGGTGCTATTGAAGAGCAGCAATCACAAGCTAATCAGCAAAAAATGTTCTTTTTTGGTGGCATGATTTTAGTATATATCTTGTTGGCTGTACCTTTGAAAAGCTATGCGCAACCTTTGATTGTAATGTCGGTGATCCCGTTTAGTTTGACGGGGGCTGTATGGGGGCATTATTGGTTTGGCTTAGATCTAACCTTAATGTCTGGCTTTGGTATCATTGCCGCAGCGGGTGTAGTTATTAATGATTCGCTGGTTATGACCGACTTTGTTAACCAAGCTCGCCGTGAAGGTATCGCTATCAAAGATGCGGTGATAGAGGCCGGTTGTGCCCGCTTTAGACCAATATTGCTGACATCAATCACGACCTTTGCGGGCGTATTGCCGATTATGTTTGAAACCAGCTTACAGGCTAAATTTGTAATACCTATGGCTGTAGCGCTTGGATTTGCAGTAATGTTTGCAACCTTAATCACGTTAATATTAGTGCCGTGTTTGTACATCATAATGAGTGATGTAGGTAAGGTGTTTAAAGCTTTATTTAATGAAATTATGCTCTTATTTAAAAGTAAACAAGGGCCGCAGTTAGATCGTTAGTTTCAATTTGTTACTACGGACTTTAAAAGCCAATACGTAATGTATTGGCTTTTTTATTTTTATATACCTTAGTATTGGTTTTTATTGGCGGTTACATTCTTTAGTTTGATCTTTGAGCTATGTCACATTATACTCACGCTGTTTTGGCAAACTAATCGAAAGGTTAGGACGCAAAGTTTCCGGTCTAAGGTTTTAGTGTGCTAAAACTAAGATAGCGGGGCCGTTGCACAGGGTAATTTTAGCCTCACTGTGTGTCATCAGCCCTACAATATAGTTAAAAAGTATTTCTTTTATCCAATAAATACTGGATAGTACCTATTAGATGTTCTTAAGGTGTTGCTTTGTTTATGCATACGTCATTGGCCTGTGGAAATTGGATGCCAATAGGTTGTCTAAATCATCATACCCAATTATTTGTTGGTGATATGGTGACAGTGACTTTTTATGACACGCAAGGAGAGCTAGTCGATTTATCATTTAAATATGAAATTATCACTGAAGAACAAGGTGAGCCACATAATTGGCCGCGTTTTGTCGCGGAATATATTAATACCCATATACCACTAGTTGAAGCAGGAAGAATGACTGAGCAAGGTTTAGTGGTAGCTTATCGTTCAAACCAGATTTATGCACTTGAAGGCTGCGGGATTACTCGTGCGGAATTAACTTTTCAATGTATTGCTAAATGTGATGATTACCAAGCCGTTAAGCCTGCATATGACTATATCTACCCTGAAAAATGCAGTGTTTATAATGCGGGTGTAAAAGTGTTACAGCCAAAAACAGGCTTAATTTATAAATGCAAACCTTGGCCTTTCAGCCAGTTTTGCAATGTGAAAGAAGAAAATAATCCTCTTTATGAGCCCGGTGTGGGACAAAGTTGGGATTTAGCCTGGCAGCAAGTTTCCCCTTAATGCTATTTAGCATTTTTCGGCCCACTCATTGAGTGGGCTTTTTTATGCACTTTTGAAAATTATGTTAAACTCCAGCCATCGAAATTTTTTATTGGTTTTTCTGTGGCTCTATCAAACTTATCGTTGTCTTCACTTCCTAATGCTCCTGTTGCACGTAAACAGCCGCACACGTTAACAACACACCAAAAAATACGCATTGATGATTATTATTGGATGCGTGATGACGAACGTACAGAGCCAGCGATGCTGGCACATTTAGCCGCTGAAAATGACTATTGTGAACAGCAATTAGCACCTATTCAGTCTTTTCAGAAGCAACTGTTCGAAGAACTAAAAGGGCGTATTGTTAAAGACGATAATACTTTTCCCGTTAAAGATGGCCAGTATTGGTATCACTCTGAAGTACGTGGCGATGATGAATATTCTCGCCATTACCGTAGTCGTCAGATGGATGCCGCAGATAAGCAGCTACTGTTAGATGTAAATATACTTGCAGAAGGTTTTGAATTTTATGAATTAGGCGAGGTGGCAATTAGTCCTAATGAACAATTGTTGGCTTACTCTGAAGATACCGATGGCCGTCGTATCTATACCGTAAAGTTTAAAGTTATTGATAACGATGATTTACTTGAAGATGTATTAGAAAACACCGAAGGGCAAATCGTTTGGGCAAACGACAATAAAACGGTTTTTTACGTAAAGAAAGACCTTAAAACGTTATTAGGTTATCAAGTTTATCGCCATGTATTAGGTACTAAGCAAGCGCACGATGTATTGGTATATGAAGAGCAAGATCGAAGCTTTTTTATGGGGCTTGGTAAAAGCCGTGATGAGGGGCTGATCATTATTGATTTAGCCACTACAGAAACGAACGATACTTGGGTGCTAGATGCTGATCAGCCGCAAGGAGTGTTTACTCAGTTACTGCCACGCGAAGAAGGGCATGAGTTTGATGTTGATAAACTCGGCGATACGTTTTATATCGTGACCAATTGGCAAGCTAAAAACTTTCGTTTAATGACGGCTAATACAAGTACCATTGCAGATAAAACACAGTGGCTTGAGCATACCCCTCATCGTGATAGCGTTTTATTAGAAGGCGTAGAGCTGTTTGACGATTTCTTGGTGCTTACTGAGCGCGAGCAAGGACAAACACGCTTTGTGGTCATTAATAAGCAACAGCAGCGTATGACCTTAGAATTTGATGATCCTTGTTATTATGCTGCCATTGCAATGAATCCTGAGCATGATACGTACGTAGCTCGTATTTATTACTCAAGCCTCACCACGCCAGGTTCATTATTTGAAGTAGACTTAAATAATGGTGATAAAACTTTATTAAAACAACAGCAAGTATTAGGCAGTTTTGATCCGCAAAACTATGCCTCTGAAAGATTAATGGTAACAGCGCGTGATGGTATTAAAGTGCCCGTGTCGCTGGTTTATCGTAAAGATAGTTTTGCTAAAAATGGCACTAATCCACTGTTTCAATATGGTTATGGGGCGTATGGCATAACCATTGATCCGAGCTTTTCGAGTACCTCATTAAGCTTACTCGATCGTGGTTTTGTGTATGCTATAGCACATGTTCGTGGTAGTGAGATGTTGGGCCGTGATTGGTACGAGCAAGGCAAAAAACAGCATAAGCAAAATAGCTTTAACGACTTTATTGATGTAACCAAAGTATTGGTTGAGCAAGGTTATGGTGCGCAAGATAAAGTGTTTGCTTCAGGCGGTAGTGCCGGTGGCTTACTAATGGGAGCGGTTGTTAACCAAGCGCCAGCGCTTTATTTAGGAATTGGCTGCCATGTGCCATTTTTAGATGTGCTAACCACCATGCTGGATGAGTCAATACCTCTAACTACCAATGAATACGATGAATGGGGTAATCCAAATGACCCTGCCTATTATGATGTGATTGCTCAGTATTCACCGTATGACAATATTACCGCACAGGCATACCCACATATTTTAGTGACTACCGGTTTGCATGATTCACAAGTGCAATATTGGGAGCCGATGAAGTGGGTGGCTAAAATGCGTGAATATAAAACTGACGATAATATTTTGGTGTTTAAAACCGATATGGATGCCGGTCACGGCGGAGCATCAGGGCGTTTTAAAAGCTTGGAAGAAAAAGCATTAGAGATGGCTTTCTTTATCAGTTTGGCTGATTAAGTGTGATTTTCTATTCAATTGAGTTTCACTATGTTTGGAGGTACTTATATGTTTAATGTACATGGGCGCTGGGAATACTCAATTGAATCACCAACAATATATATCAAAGTGATTGGATGTTTTAATCGAGAAGGTATACAGGCTTTTACCAAGGATGTATTTGCTGATTTAGCAAAGTTGCCGCCTCAATCCATTGAATATGCGGTGATTAACTTAGCTTAGTTTGAATTAGCGATCGCAGATAGCTTGGCGGTTGCAACTGAATACTTTCATGGTGTTAAAGCGCGCGGTTATAAACGTGTTGTTTATATTCAAGCAAGTGCTGTAGCCAAAAGTTTGCTGGAACATATCTGGCGGGGTAGCGATATGGATATACAATTTTACGATGATATTCCAGGTTACTTAGCTAAGCACCCGGAACATCTATATATTAAAACCTGGTTATGATTAATTTAAATAAGCTTTAAGCATCCACACTAGCTTCTCTTGCTCAGTTATATAATCACTCATCAATGAAGCCGTACCTTCATCTTGTGCATCACTTGCTTGCTCTAAAATATCGCGCTGCATTTTAATTAGCGTGCTGTAACCAGCGAGTAAGTTTTCGACTGCAGCGACACCATCACTGATATTTTTTGCTTCTTTAATTTTGCTGATCTCTAAGTAATCAGAAAATGCATGCAGTGGTGCGCCATCAAGCGTTAAAATACGCTCAGCGACTTCATCTACTTTTAAAAGTAATAGGTTATAAATTTCTTCAAACTTGACGTGTAGTTCAAAAAAGTTGCGACCTTTAATATTCCAATGAAAACCGCGGGCATTCATATATTGAATTTGATAACTACTTAGCAGGGTATTGAGTGACTTGACGATATCTTCACTTTTCGCGCTGTTAAGACCAATTGCGTTTACCTGTGACATAACTTCTCCTTAATAAACTGATAAGATGTTTTCTAAACACTGAAGCAAGTATCAGCCATTTTTAGTAATCTGTAAAATGGTTAAAATCGATAACCTTAATAGATTTTACCTATTAGCCAACCTGCTGTAGTAATTAATTTGTTCGTACAATAGAGATGGGCTCCAATCTTTAAAAAACCACCCTAAAAATCAAAATAACCGCAAATCGCTTAATAAAAGCACAATAAGATGATCTAAAACAAGCTTTTATAGCAAGCTATTACATGGCGAGTGGTTATTTGATTTAGGTCAAAATTAACGTTTTTAGTCGGCGCATAATCAACACAGATAAATTTGATGGAGAGATAACATGCAGGCTAAAACACAAAAAGAAAGTAAAATGGAATTAGTTGTTATTGGTATAGCGTTGATTGCATTTGTAGTTGGCTTAGTCGGCCATTTAGCAGGAGCAAGCTTTGCTAACTTTGATACCTTTGGTTATATCGCAGCGCCAACACCACTGATCTTAGCAATCATCGCATTTGTTGCCTATAAAGTGGCTGCTAGTGCAGAAGATTAAACCAGCAACTCAACAATATAATTCATCACTTGGCGTGAGTAGATCATACTGGTGTGACTTAAATGAAACACTTTATGTTCTGCCATGCCTTTGAGTTTGGTTTCATCAATTAATACCGTACCATCTGATTGACTACCTTTGGCAATTAGCGGCATGAGGCCGATCGGTAAATCGCCAGCAATACTATAAAGCTTGGCATTAAATGGCCAATCACCATTTTCGGTCAGTAAAAACTCCACACTGTTTTTTAAAAATACATCAAAGCCTTTTTGCTGCATTCTGCGGGCTATATGGCTGCCTTTATGCGGTGTGCCTAAAGTAATAACTTTTGTTACGTTTTGGCTTTGCTCTGAATTTGCAGCAAGGTATGCACGCGCCACCAGTCCGCCCATTGAATGACAAACAAGGGCCGTATTTTTATCATTAATAAAATTATCAATCTGTTTAAAAATAGCGGCGCGATCGGGAGACAATGTATTGTAAGAGAGGTTGAGAATATCCAACCCAGACTTTTCGAGCTGCGAGCATAAAGGGCGCATTACAAAGCCAGACATATACAATCCGTGTAATACCACAACGCGTTTAACAGTCATACACCCTCTTAATCTATTGAACCTACAATTACATTAATTGTACTGGTTTTATTTCAATGTTAACTGAATCAGAGCTCACCCATACATCACCATCTTGAATGGTAATAGTCAGCGATATATTGCGATCAACCAGCGCTGCCAGCGCTTGAGTTGTAGCAAAATCTAAACTAAAAATACTTAAATTTTTAAACTCATACAATTTAGGTTGATGCTTTTGCCACCAAATTGCTTGGTTGTTTTCACCATAAGTGTATAGCACCACTTTTTTAGCTTTATTACAGGCTTTTTTAACACGCTTTTCATCAGGTAAACCAAGCTCAACCCACAGCTCGATCTCATCGCTATAGCTTTTATGCCACAGCTCTGGTTCATCATCAGCCGATAAACCCTTAGTAAATTCTAAACCATCACAGGCATTAAGTGCATAGGCAAGCAAGCGGATCATCAAGCGTTGCTCGGTTTCTGAAGGGTGTTGTGCCAAGGTTAAATTAAAGTCTTGGTATACGTTGCGGTCCATATCGCTTAGCGATAACTGCGCTTTAATAATCGTCGATTTAAGAGCCATAACAGTTTATTTAAAAAAATTTGCGTCAGTATAGCGCAATTAAGGGCTGAGCCAGTTAAAATAGCCCGAAATTATCTGTAGGAGTTAAAAATGGCTATCCAGTGGTTCCCTGGGCATATGAATAAAGCCCGTAATGAAATTAAAGAAATAATGCCACAAATGGATGTGATCATTGAAGTGCTTGATGCGCGCATTCCTTACAGTAGTGAAAACCCGATGGTGGCGACGTTGCGTGAAGGTAAGCCGGTCATCAAAATTTTGAATAAAGCTGATTTAGCCGATCCTAAAATGACGCAAACGTGGAAGGATTACTTTGAGCAAGAAAATGGCGTAAAAGCGATTGCGTTTGGTAATGATAAAGCGGCTGAAGTTCATCGTATTAATGAACTGTGTAAAAAATTAGTGCCGCATAAAGTTGGTGCTGATAAACAAATTAAAGCCATGATCATGGGTATTCCTAACGTGGGTAAATCTACGTTAATTAATGTGTTAGCGGGTCGTATTGTTGCTAAAACAGGCAACGAACCGGCGGTTACTAAAGCGCAGCAACGTATTAAGCTAGAAGACGGCATCATGCTTTACGACACACCGGGTATGTTGTGGCCAAAAGTTGAAAATGAAAACTCAGGCTACCGTTTAGGTGCTACAGGTGCGATACGTGATACCGCACTTGAATATGAAGAAGTCGCTAGTTACACCGCTGAATATCTATTGCGGGCGTATCCTGAACTTTTAAAAGCGCGTTATAAAATTGATGAATTACCTGAAAATGATTGGGAATTTGTTGAAATGGCGGGTAAAAAGCGTGGTTGTATTCGTGGTGGTAACCAAATTGATACTTATAAAATGTCAGAAATTCTAATTAATGAATTACGCGATGGCATAATTGGTCGTATCACTATGGAAACTCCAGCTATGCGTGAAGAAGAAGAAGTGATGGTTGCAGGGCTACGTGCTGCGGCTGAGGCTAAAAAAGCCGCTAAAGAAGAAGAGAAAAAACAACGTCGAGCACGAGCACGTAAAAACCGCCGGTAATTGTTTTTCCACTGGTTAGCTCACTAAATTACAGACATAAAAAAAGCCCGTAAGGGCTTTTTTAGTTTCATATCTACCGTCACCGATATGAGCAATGTAGCAAGTAAAATAGTAGGGCGGTTACCTGTCACCAACATCAAGGGGCGTTGCGGTTAGTAACAGGTAACCTTAGCTGTTTACGTGCGCCACACGTGTTTCAGGGTCGAGAAACAAATCAGTTTATTCCGTACAAGTCGTTGTGCTTTGCGTCTTGTTGATATTGATTATCAGTTAGATCTTATGATCTGTCAACACTCATTTGCAAATAATTCTCATTTATTTTATTTGCTGATAAAAACAACAAATAAAGCACTTTGTTGGCATTAATATTACACAGCCCGATTTCTTGCTGATATTAGATTATTTTGCATTGCTAATGCTTATGGCGTCTTATTACTTGCAATGCGGTTATTTATTTGTTCTACCAATTCTTTATCTTTGCTTCCTTCGCTATTAACTATAAGTAAAAAGTGCTCGCCTTGTTTGTCGATAACTTTAATCACTGTATTATCAAGTTGTGTTCTGCCATAAGTGACTTCGACGCTAGTAACATCCTTAAAGTGTTTTAAGTTTGATTCAAGTTGGCCTTGTTCATTTTGCCAATAGCTAAAAATGTAGTTGTCGCTTATACCATTGCCGTCGTTACGAAAATCTACCCACGCATCGCTGTAAAAATATAAAACATCTTCATCAATAGGTACTAATTGATGGCGTTTTAAGAATTGCATTTGAAATGACCACAATTTATCGCCTTTTACGATAGCGGTACTCGGTAATAAATAGACTTCTTCCAGTAAGCTTAAAAATAAAATAGGTACCCAGATTATGGCGATAACTATATTTCTTACTCGCCATTTAGAATTGTATGCAAGTGCGTCAGATGATTGGTTTAGGTGTTGAATGTAATTAACTAATGGCAGCCATAAAAATGGCAGGATACAAATAGCTATAGTAGTTGCTTCGTCAATACGGGTCATGAGACTTGCCAAAATAACCAGTAACCACGCAATAATTGCCAAGACGTTTGGCATGATTTTATTTTTATTGTGCTGCGTTTGGCTGTGTGCAACTAGCTCTAAATATAAAGAGTAATAAAAAAATATCGCGAAAATCCCGCGAGCAATCGGCATGATATGACTATTTTGCTGTATTTTAATTGCTTTCCAGTTGCGATAACTCCAGTAGTTAATAAAAAGTCCTAAAGTAAAAATACTATAAAGAATAAACTTTGCATTAGTAACTGGGTAAAACTGCGCATCACTAAATGTTGGGCGCTTTGCTGACTCGATACGCCATGCCACAATAAAAAATATCAGTGCGAGCAGGTAAGCAAGTAATACTACAATGATCCAATTATCGTTTAAATCAAAACTGCTAGTGGTATCTGCAGTTACATATTTAACAATGCCAAACTGCGCATTGTCGATTAGCTTGTCTCGTTCGCTCAGGTACAGTTTAATCTGATCAGCTGGAATATGATCTTGTTTGGCGCTAAATGAAAAATCGAGTGTTAATATATTGTCCGTAAAGTGGATATTCTTTTTGAAATTAAAGAACGCATTATCAATTTCACTTTGCTTATTATCAAAGTGCCAATTTGGTTCTTCAAATTTTATTTTAATCGTTGTTTCAATATTATTTGGGTACTTAAAATACAGCGGCGTTGTGCGATTAATTTGATCGGGTTCGTAAACGCTATTTTGTATCTCTGAGGCATAAAAGTCAGCTCTGAGTCCTTCGTCGTCAGGTTGCCAAAAATCATTAATAAGGTAAAACTCGTCACTTAACAGCTCGCCGTTATTTGTATTCTCAGTTACCGTCATCGGCTTATCAATGGTTATGCCTTGAAAATAGCCTTGGTAATATTCTAGGTAATCTTTCGCTATTTTATCGAGTCCATTGCGGGCTAATGAACTGCGTCTATTTACAGCATCAAACTGGCTATATATGTAACTAGTTTGAAATGTTGTTGGCTGTTCAGGTTTAAGAGCTATGGTGTAGTTATCATGCGTTTTAATTGTAATACCATCGACAGGGGGACTCATTTTTGTAAGCTGTTGCTCAAAAGGTTTAACAATCAATGCATAACCATAATTTGGTTGTGCTAAATGCGCTAAAGTTCCGGTTTGATAGTTTATTGTTGGATCTAGCCAATAACGTTGACCTGCATGCTCAAGCGTGACAATGACATGATCAAATATTTGTGCTGAGGCTGGTAGTTCAATTAACCGTTTACCTTCGTCAGTGTTCACTAATGCAGGATAGGCTTTGATCCCCATTGCTTTAAGTAATGAAATTAGCAGTACGGTTTTGTCTTTACAATCACCATAACGAAGTGCCAGAGTTTCAGATGCCGACGTTGGTTGGTGGGAGTTAGTACCCATCTCCAAGCCTAAATAACGAACCTCGTCTTGACTGAACTTTAATGCAGCGGCGATACGATCGGAGGCTTGTGGATTACGCATGGCTATTTCATCGGCAATGAGTGTTACAGGATCTGTTACTTCTATTGCGGATTGATATAAAGGGGCTGCCCAGTTAGCAACTTCCTGCCATGATTTTAATTCAGAGAAAAAAACCTGTTTATACGGGTTATACCAATATGGTGTTTGGCTTGAAGATGTGATTGTTGCTTGATTGTGTAAGCTGATTTGATAGTCATGACCAACAGCGAGCGGGGTGTCTTTTATGTCAACCTCGCCGTTAATTGTATTGATATAAAGTGGTGTGGGTTTTTGCCATAACACACGCATAAATTGTTGCGCCACCGGTACCGACCAGTTTAATGTGCGAGACGCGCTAAAATGTTGGTAAATAGGGTTGCGGCCAGTAATCGTAAAGCTGTAATCGAGCTGGTCGTTAATGCGCATATCATCAACAATAATATTTAAACTTAGGCTGCCGTTGTAAATTCCATTGGCTAATTCGGTTTCTCGTTGTAAGACCTTAAATTGTGCGCTAGCGAGTTTATTTATGTATTGCCCATCTCGGATAAGGCCAAGACTATTGAGTGTGAGGGTTTGATAACTGGGATCAAAGTCTAAATTAAGTTGGCTAATGTAATCGATGCCAGTTTGGTTCACCGCCTGCATCACAGTACGCGTGTAGCGCTGCTGAGGATGTTGAGCAGATACTTTTATTTGGGTATCAAGTAATCGGTAATAAGTACCATCGACGATTTGGTTGACTGGGATTTCCGTTTTAATCAGTGGCTGTTGTTTCACCCAATCATCTGCAGCTTGGATTTGGTATTCTTGGCTGGTGCTATAAAAACTTATAACTAAAAAACACACACTGAGTGTGAGGCTCGTTAATTGAGTCCATTTCATTATTGTTCTTCTTTTTGGCTGGTTTTAAGTGTCCCTATTGTTGTTAGATTACCAAGCTATGGCTTATAAGCCAATAAAATACAGGGCATTATCTTGGTAAGGTAACTAATACACGAGTACCTTGACCTTCAGGATTGGCTAATAATTGTAACTGACCACCTTGATTACGAATGAGTTCGCGGCTGATCACTAAACCGATCCCTGCGCCTTGCGCTTTTGTTGAATAAAAAGGCACAAATAGGTTTTCAGGATTTGTAATACCAGTGCGGCTATCGAGCAGCTTAATAACAACTTTATCTTTATGTTGTTGCCAGCTAAGAGTAGGTGCGCTTCTACCTCCGGCTTCAAAGGCATTTTTAATTAGGTTGATCAGTGCTTGTTCTAACTGGCCTAAATCTACATTGAAGTGCTGAGCTTCGACCATGGCGCTATCGGTATTGGTTAAATAACGCTGATACTTTGATTTTAAACGGCCAAAGCCACGTATTTTTATTACAAAATCAGCTTGAGTTACGGTGGCTATTTGCAGTTGATTAGCCGCCAATGCGGTAGGTGCTAGCCATGAGTAAATCAGCCAAATAATAAGCGCTATGCTAATAAGTAAGGTACCAAATATGAGTTTTTTACGCTGACTCGGTTTGGTGCTGCGTTTTAAAGTGCTATCTATATCCATGGCATTGGTAATTTGTTGTTAAGGCAATTGAATAGCCTAAAGCGAATAACATGCCAAACTATAAGTGATTGAAATTACTTGGTTTGCTTTTTTATTGTTAGAAGCAGTTTCCCAGCTTTGGGAAAATAAAATTAAAAGTGGGAGTGTGGCTTATAGGGCTTAATAAATATACTTGGAATGGTCGTGGCTATTAGTTTTTTTAATTCTTTTTGTTCATTTAGTTTATTTGTTTTTTCAGGTACATAGCGCTATTTTTCTTTTAAACACATCCTCCCATTGCCCGCAAACTGATAAGTGATAAAAATGAGCCAATTTATAAATAACCTTAGCTTTCGAGTTAAATTTGCTATTCCTGTCGTCGTCGCCTTAGTTATTTTTTCGGTGTTGTCGGGTTACGTGTTGTATACGTTTAAAGAGCAAGCTCGACTTAACAGTTTTATAAGTTTAGAGGTGCGAACGGTGCTGGACGATCTTGAAGACGGCTATCGTGATCTCTTTCAGGTGAAAACGGCAGGTTTGAGCATGGTGCTAGGACAAGGCGACAAACAAAACTATATAGTACAGCTTGCAGAGTACCGAGATAATATAGTCCGTATCGACGCGCGCCTTTCTAGCCCATTAAAGCTGGTGAAGTCTGGCTACATTGATGCGATCAATGCACAGCGGGTTACGAATATCAAAGCCGATGTCGCTATTTGGTCTCGTTACTACCAAGCACTTTTTAGTGATCACCAGCTTGCGGCTAGTTACTTAGCTGAGCATAAACAAGATATGGAAGCAGTGTTGGCGCGTATTCGCAAAAATGTTACTAGCATGCGTGATGAAATAGATGCCAAACTTACAAATTCTTTAATTGAAGTATCCGCTAATCAAGAGTCTGCTAGCTTTGCTTTGCAGTTTGGTATTGTATTGAGCTTTGTTTTATCAATAGCTGCAACTTGGCTGCTGTCTACCGTTATTTTGGCGCCGTTAAAGAAAATGCAGTTAGCATTAGAAAACATAGCTAGTGGCCAAGGCGATCTCACGCAACGGTTAAACAGTGAGTCAAACGATGAAATGGGTGCGCTTGCGCGTTCGTTTAATACCTTTATCAGTAAAATTCATAACACAGTATTGGCGGTTGTCGGCTCGGCTGAACAGGTGCGCAATGAAACTGAAAGTTTGCGCATTATTACTGCAAGTGTATTAAGTGAAGCCAGTAATCAGCAAATAGAAAGTGAGCAAGTGGCAGCTGCGGTAAATGAAATGAGCACGACCAGTGATAACGTAAGCCAAAACGCTAATGATGCGGCCAGTGCCACAAGTACTGCTAATAATGATGCCAATGTAGCAAAAGCCACAATTGAAGAAACCATTTCGTTAATTAATCAACTGGTGACCGACATTTCGGCATCGAGCGACGTAATAAACACCTTAGAGCAAGATGTAATGAATATCGCCACTGTGCTTGATGTTATCCGTGGTATTGCTGATCAAACAAACTTGTTAGCGTTAAATGCGGCCATTGAAGCCGCGCGCGCGGGTGAGCAGGGGCGAGGCTTTGCGGTCGTTGCTGACGAGGTGCGTTCATTAGCGAGTCGCACGCAAGATAGTACCGGAGAGATCAACGCTATGATTGAAAAGCTCCAACAAGGTACCAATCAAGCGGTTGGTGCAATGCAAGCCAGTACCAAAAGCGGTCAACAAACGATTGAGCACTCTCGCGGTGCCGCGCAATCGGTGCAGCGTATTAATGACGCAGTTACCATTATTAACGATATGAACATGCAAATTGCCACCGCTGCCACGCAGCAAAGCCAAGTGAGTGAAGATGTGAATATCAATGTGCAACGTATCGCTACATCAAGTGGCAATATGCTAGACAAAGTGGATCAGGCTGAGCGTGCATGCCAAGCATTGGCACAGCAGTGTCAACAGTTAGACAACCTAGTAAGCAACTTTAAAGTATAAGTATTATCAAGGGGGTGAATTATTTATCACCCCTTAAGATGCCTCTTTTAGCTAAACCTCAATAAATAATCAATTACTATCAACGAGTTATTAAACTGTAGTTTTGTGCATATTGTGCGTGATTTTTATGCGCTAAATGCATTTTAAGCAGATCAATGCAGCTTAAATTCTAAACATTTCGTTAATCTGACGTTAACACTATGCTCGAAGACAGATAGCAGTGTGTAGTCGCTCATCTAACGACAACAAAATCATCAACAGGTGTGGAGAGAACAACCAATGAAAGCAAGTAACACACAATTGGCTTTAGCCATTGCAGCAGCACTAGCAAGTACCTCAGCATTCGCTGCCAATGACACTGAAAAATTACAGCAGCAACTAGACGAACTACAAAAAGAAGTCGCTGCGCTGAAGAAGTCTAGCGGCTTTAATTTGGAATTTGGTGGTCGAGTGCAACTTGATTACAACTATTTTGATGGTGCATATAACGCGAATAATGACGGTGATGCGGGCGGTGATTTTTTTGCGCGTCGTATCCGTACTTATGTTGAAAGTGAGCATGGTAACTGGGATCACAAGTTACTGCTTGAGTTTGCCGAAGGCACAGCAGAAATCGTGATGGCGCGAGTTCGTTATAATTTCGATAATGGTCTAAAAATTAAAGCGGGTAAAATCCGTGAAGACATCACCTTAAATGGCTTAACGAGCTCTAAGCATACCAATACTATAGAGCGCAGTACGCTAGCCAATACTTTTTCGCCGTTCTTCCGTTGGGGAGCGTCAGCGTCTCAATACTTTAAAGACAGTGGTTTTCGTTATGCCGTTGGTGTTTATAAAAATGATGCCTTTGGTGCTACGGGTCATGACGAAGATGATCAACTAACACTCGCTGCAACGGGACGTGTTACTTGGTCAAGCGCAGCCCCAGGCGATGTGATTCATTTAGGTGCGTGGCATTCATACCGTGATATGGGTGGTAACGAGTTAGGTGCGCGCTTTGCCCGTGGCGAAATACGTGAAGCCAATGTACGTCTTGTTGATTATGCGGTGGGTGGTAATGCCGTGGCATTGGATAGTTTGTCGCAAAGTGGTCTTGAGTTTGCGTATCAAGCTGATGCATTAACGCTAGAAGCTGAATACGCAAGCCGCACACTCGATGCTGTTAATGGCGCCGACCCGCTTGATGGCGAGCGTTATGATGGTTTTCATGTATCAGCGAGCTACTTCTTAGGTGGTGAGCAACGCAGGTACAAAGCCGGTTCAGCATTATTTGTACAACCTAAAGGCATTAAAGATGCGTGGGAGCTTGTCGCCCGAGTATCACAAATGGATGCAACAAGTAGCACGCAAGGTACTGAAGTAACTACTTATACCCTAGGCACATCCTATTATATCAGCAGCGATATCAAATTTATGGGCAACTTGATCTACAGCGATGTAGAGGGCCCAGGCGCAACTGCGTTAGTGGGTGATGAAGACTCAGGTATGGGCTTTAGTGCGCGCATGCAGTATTTATTTTAGGAGTAAATTGAGATGAACTTACTTAAAAAATCATTTAAATCATTTAAAACTACGGTACTTGCGGCATCGTTAGTACTAAGCAGTCCGTTTGCTATGGCTGACATTCACTTTTTAGTACCGGGCGGCCCTGGTGGCGGCTGGGATACCACAGCACGCGGTGTGGGTGAAGGTTTAGTGAAAGCGGGTATTGAAGATAATGCGTCTTTTCAAAATATGTCGGGCGGCGGCGGTGGCCGTGCAATCGCTTATCTGATTGAGTCTGGTACTAAAAAAGGCGATATCTTAATGGTTAACTCAACACCTATCGTGTTGCGGGCACTAACCGGTAAAATTCCTTACAGCTACCGTGATTTAACTCCCGTTGCCAGTATGATTGCCGACTACGGTGCATTTGTAGTACGTAACGATTCGCCATTTAAAACCTGGCAGGATGTGATCGCAGCAATGAAAGAAGATTCAGGCTCTGTAAAAGTAGCTGGTGGCTCTGCACGTGGCAGCATGGATCACTTAGTTGCAGCGCAAGCAGTTAAAGCGGCAGGCCTTGACGGACGTCGTTTGCGTTATATCCCTTATGACGCGGGTGGTAAAGCCAAAGCAGGGTTGTTATCTGGCGAGGTTAACTTACTTTCTACCGGACTTAGCGAAGCGTTAGAAGTCGCTAATGGCGGTCAAGCTCGCATTCTAGCTGTGACATCTGGTGAAGCGTTACCAGATTATCCACAAATTCCAACCTTAAAATCACTTGGTTATGATATGGAGTTTGTTAATTGGCGTGGTTTCTTTGCGGCACCCAATTTACCGGCTGATAAACTTGCAGAATACACCGAGAAGTTACGTAAATTACAAACCACTCCAGAGTGGGAAGTAGTCCGTGCACGTAACGGTTGGTTAAACCTATTCCAAGAAAAAGATCAATTTATAAAGTCACTTGAACAGCAAGAAGCACAGCTTAAAGTTGTTATGGAAGAACTCGGCTTTATTCGTACGTCACGTTAATCGAGGCTTTTATGTTGAATCGCGAACTACTAGGGCCAAGTTTATTCTTGGCGCTATTTACCCTCTACGCCATTGTGGCATGGCAAATTCCGTTACTCCCATTTGAAGAGTATGAAACGGTTACTTCTGCCACCTTACCTAAAGTATATGCGGCATTTGGTATTATCGTTTGTCTGCTTTCTATCGGGGCTACTTTACTTAAACCAACTGCAGCCGTTGATGAAGATAATGCGCTCGAAAAGTCACATGTATTGCGAACAATCGGGTTGCTTATATTGATGGTGATATATAGCGCAGCGCTTGAGCCTATTGGCTTTTTAATCTCAACCAGTGCGTTTTTATTAGTTGGCTTTTTTGTTATGGGTGAGCGCCGCAAGGCTATTCTCTTATTGGCCTCTATCCCTGTTGCTGTAGTGTTTTGGTTTTTAATGACCCAAGTGCTCGGTATTTATTTGGTTCCTGGCAACCTGTGGAGTTAAATTATGTTTGATGGAATTATGCTGGGCTTGTCGACCGTACTCGACTGGAACAATTTATTGTATGTCATAGTGGGTTGTTTTGTTGGTACCTTTATCGGCATGCTTCCGGGGCTTGGGCCAATTACTGCTATTGCGTTAATGATCCCAATTACTTATAGCATAGGTGCCGATTCAGGGATGATTCTGATGGCGGGGGTGTATTACGGTGCAATTTTTGGCGGTTCAACATCATCTATTTTAATTAATGCCCCAGGGGTGGCGGGTACAGTTGCGTCCTCCTTTGATGGCTATCCGCTGGCTAAACAAGGTCATGCTGGCAAAGCATTGGCGATAGCCGCTTACTCCTCCTTTATCGGCGGAACCATAGGCGCAATTTTATTGATGGTTGCAGCCCCCTTGTTGGCAAAAGTATCGCTGAGTTTTCAATCTCCAGATTACGTTGTACTGATGTTTTTAGGTTTAACAGCGATCGCGGCGTTTTCTAATAAAGGGCAATTTTTAAAAGCCATGATGATGACAGTATTTGGCTTAATGCTCGCGACTGTGGGGATTGATCCATCATCTGGTACTGAGCGTTTTACGTTAGGCCAAGCTGACTTACTTGATGGCATTAGCTTTTTATTAGTGGCAATGGCTACTTTTGCACTGGCTGAGGCGCTTATTAATGTAGTGCGTCCAGAGAAAAAAGAAACTAAAAGTATTAATGATTCAGACACACCGCAAATCGGTTCAACTAAATTGACCAAAGAAGAGATCAAAGACATTGCGCCAGTTATTGGCCGCTCGTCTATACTTGGTTTTATTGTTGGCGTATTGCCGGGTGCAGGTGCCACTATCGCTAGCTTTATGGCGTATGCGACGGAACGTAACTTAGCGCCTAAAGGCTTAAAAGAAAAGTTTGGTAAAGGTTCATTACGAGGCTTGGCAGCACCGGAGTCAGCGAACAATGCTGCGTGTACCGGTTCATTTGTACCATTACTTACATTAGGTATTCCAGGCTCGGGTACGACTGCCATTATGTTAGGTGCCTTAATTGCTTACGGTATTCAGCCAGGTCCAATGCTGATGCAAGAAAACCCAAGTGTATTTTGGGCGGTTATCGTTAGCATGTACTTTGGTAACATCGTATTGCTGATTTTAAATCTTCCTTTGATACCATATTTTGCAAAAGTATTAGCGATGCCAAAATCAGTATTAACGATAATGATTTTGTTCTTCAGCTTAATTGGCGTGTATTTAGTTTCCTTTAATACCTTTGATTTATTTATGATGGTTGGCTTTGCTGTGGTGGCGTTGGTATTACGATTACTGGCTTTCCCAATGGCACCATTACTATTAGGCTTTATTTTAGGCGACATGATTGAGCGTAACTTCCGTCGTTCAATGATGATCTCGGATGGTTCATTAAGCTTCTTATGGGAACGCCCACTAACATTGAGCATTTTTATTATCTCAATATTAGTGTTGTTATTTCCATTAAAAGACTTTATAACCCAACGCCGGGCAGATAAAGCGGCGCTTAAAGTGAAGCAAGAGCATGCATAATTGAGGTAAAAAATGAGCTACACCAAGACGCAAAATCCGCTGCAAAACATAGTTAAAAAGCCTAAGCGTTTAGAAACGCGGTTAATAATTTGGGTTACAGGGCTGTGTGTATTACAAGCGGTGTTATTTGGCGGTTTGGTGTATCGAATTACCGCACAAAGTTTGCATGATCACATTGGTGACAAAGCACTCGCTGTGGCGACGAGTATTGCATCAAGCGATGATGTCGTTAAAGCTTTAAAGAACCCTAGTAACTTGGTGGCAATCAACCAAGAAATAGAAAATCTGCGCCAGCTAACTGGCGCAGATTTTATTGTTATTGGTGATAAAAATGCGCATCGAATCGTCCATCCAGATAGCAATAAACTCGGTAAAAAAATGGTTGGCGGTGATAGCCAAGACGCGTTACACGGCGAGCGTTATATTTCAGTGGCGCAGGGCAGCTTAGGTGAATCTATTCGCGGTAAAGTGCCGGTATACGATGAGCAACAAAATATTATTGGTTTGGTCTCGGTCGGTTTTTTAGTGCAATCGGTTGAGCCGTTGATCCGTGAGCGGATTGTTGAAATTATGATTTGGGGTTTGTTGTTAGTTGCTTTGAGTATTATTGCCGCTATCTTTATTGGTCAGCGAGTAAGAAATGCCATCTTTGGTTTGCAACCAGATGAAATAGCGAGGTTGTTTTCAGAGCAGGACGCTATTTTAAATACCATGCGTAGCGGTGTTGTTGCACTTGATCCCGACGGACGAGTACGCAAACTGACTCAGCGTGCTTGCGAAATTTTAGATAAACCAGTCGCCTGTATTAATCAGTCATTAACTCTGAAAGATTTACTGCCAGAGCATGCTGAGTTTTTATTACGAAATCAGCGTCGTAAAATGGTTGGCTTTGAGTTGTTTGCTGCGGATAAACGTTTGGTGTTGTCGCGTTTTTCATTGCAAGTGCAAGGGCAGGCGGATGGTATTTTACTCACTCTGCGCCCAGCTGATGAGCTTGAATACTTGAGCCAGCAACTTACTAAAGTACAAGCATTTGCCGAGTTGTTAAGGGTGCAAACCCATGATTATTCGAATAAGCTAAATCTAATTGGGGCGCTTATTCAAATGGGTAAAAATGAGCAAGCAATCGAATTGATCGGCCAAGAAAGCCAAGGTTCACAAGCACAGATCCACCATTTATTAGAACGTATTCAAGATCCTGTGTTAGCCGGTTTGCTGGTGGGTAAATACCATAAAGCCCGCGAGTTAAACGTAGTATTGGAATTAAACCCAGAAAGTTTACTTGGTGCCATCGCACGTACTGAAATGTTAGAGCGAGTAGTATCAATCTTGGGCAACTTAATTGATAACGCCATTGATGCGGCGATCAGAGCCAGTAAAGATCGAGAACCTCATGTACGAGTCACGGTTGATGAAACGAGTAAGACATTATTGTTTGATGTCGAAGACAGTGGTTTTGGCTTGGGTAACGACCATGAAGTGATATTTACCCCACAATACAGTTCAAAAGCAGGGGCAGAGCATGGCATTGGTTTATATTTAGTGAAAACTAATTTAGATTCGTGTGGTGGTAGTTTAGAAATTGGTGAGTCAGATTTAAAAGGCGCGCGATTAAGCGTCTATATTCCTAAATAACCATAAGGTAATTTAGGCTAATAAGCAGTGGCCAAGCAAACAACAATAAAAGTAAATGGGCTAACATTGCAACGCTAAAATGAGTAATAAAAATGACATATTCAGTAGTTATCATCGAAGATGAGCTCGAAGTTGCACAACTTCTTGCTCAATACCTGCTTTTACCGAATGGGGTTGCGGGGAACCAAACTGCGCGACAAAGCTTGCGTCAAGGTCAGTATCAGGTAGTTGGTATTGCAGCAAACTTAAGTACTGCTACCGCGCTATTACAGGCGATAGAGCCCGATTTGATCTTACTTGATATCCATCTACCAGATGGCAATGGCCTTGAGTTATTAACAGACTTGCGTCGGCGCTCAATTAAAAGCGAAGTGATGCTACTGACTGCCGCCAAAGAAGTCGAAACTCTTGAAAAGGCAATGCAGTTAGGGGCCTGTGATTTTTTGGTTAAACCTTTGATGCTTAATCGACTTGATCAGGCGTTAGCGCGATTTGAGTCACGCCAGCAGTGTTTGTCTGATGCTAACGAGGTGACCCAATCTATGGTCGACACTTTATTTGGCTCAAGCGAACAAAGTAAAGCACCGGTTAGACTGCCGAAAGGGGTTGATCAGCTTACTTTAAAAAAGATTATTGATGCATTTAAAGAGCACAAAAAAACGCCTTTTACAGCACAGCAAATGGGCGATCTTGTAGGAGTAAGTCGCTCAACTGCACGCCGTTACTTAGAATATTTACTAGAGGCAGAGCAAGTCAGTGCCGACCAAAGCTATGGCAGCATAGGTCGGCCAGAGCGCTGTTATAAAATGGCTTAGTTATCTGGCAAAGCGCTTAAGTCTACCTCAGGCGCTTGACCAACTGGGCGTTCAAATTCACTGTGTAATTTAGTTGGGCCTGTAAAAAAGCCAGTGTTGCGTAAGTAAAAACCTGCGTTTTCAGTGCCTCCTTGATAATCCATTCTCGATTGCTTGGCAGCCGTTGCATCATAAGTAAATTGTGCTTTATCAAGAGAGTGCCATTGGCCTTGAGTATCTCTGAGCCACTGATTACTGTATAACGCTTTGCGCTCGAATTGCCCTGCATCAGGGATGAAGTTTTCTAAGAAGCTGTGTGGCCTTGCCACATATGTATCTGTACTAGGGCGTCTAAATGAAGCAATGAACAGCCACTTTGCGGCGATAGGGTCATAAAAATATGCGCTGTAGTCGGTATGATTAGGAAGGTTTTCAGTCGGATTTACTTTCAATAAAAAGCGGTAGGTTTGTTCTGCTTGCCAAGGGAATACTAAATAGCTTTGCCCGCCAGAACCTTCATTACCAAACTTACCGGTATACACATCATGTCCTTTAGCTAATTGCTGAATACGCATTTCCACAGGAATAGCAGCTGGATCATCGGTCTGAAAAGGACTCCATACTGAAAATAATACTCGCCGTTCAGTGTCAGAGTTTACTTGCATACCAAAGTAACCCTCAGCAAAACCATTGGCCATAAAATACGAGCCTTGATGATCATACCCTTTTGGTACGCTCAGCTCTGAATAGAACCATTGATAGTTTTTAGTCTTGTCAGGTATGGGATAGTTTAAATGCACGGAAGGCCCGCGACGACCCCAATAAATATCATCTTTTACATATAAAGGCGCCGCCGACTCTTTATCTAGCGTGACAATAAGACCTTGAATATCAGCAAAGGTGTCAGCTGTTTTAGCGATACCGGTAAGTTGCAATTGTTGGTATCCGATTTGATCTGGCAGAAACTCGCCAAGATCGATATCTTGAAATTGCTGATTAGTGAGCGTAATTAACTGACTCTGTTGATTAAAGTCGACTTTAAGCTGGCTGCGATCGCCTGCAACTTTTACGCGCAACTTTAAATTAAAAGCCGCTTTTGTTGGCAGGTAAAAGTAGTGATTAACTGGTATTGTAGAGTCTTGCCAGTGCGTGATCCCCACATCACTAATCAGTTTTTTATTTGCTGCGATACTATGGCTAGTAGCACTATTGCCATAACTGGGAATAAAGTAATCCGTGGTTTGGTTTGCCACTGCAAATGGCGAAAATGAAGTCCATAATAATGAACCAATAAATAGTAAAACTCTCATAGTGAGCTCCATAAAAAGCGCCGACAAACGGCGCTAATATAAGAGGGTATACCCAAGCCTCCTTAAGATGTGAATTCTGCATCTTGAGGTGGTGTGGGTATAAGCTTAAAATGATGCTGAAAAGCCAAGGCTAATCGAGCGACCATAGCGCGCTAAGCGACGAATTTGTTCTTCTGTTTTTACGTATGACCACTGTCTTTCATTGGTTAAGTTGGTTACGCTTAAATCAACTCGCACTTTCTCAGTGATATTGTAACTGGCACTGAAATCGTATTGGCCGTAGTCTGCCGCCCATTCTGGTCCGCCCCATGCATCAGGATAGACTAAGTAGTCTTCGCGCCAGTTATAAGCAATACGGGTTTGATAATCACCTTTTTCATAATAAATAACCGCGTTATACGAGTGCTCAGACATCCCCACAAATGGCAGATCATTTAGCTCTTCGTCGTCATAGCTGCTGTCTGTGAAAGTATAGTTTATTTGTACACCCAGGCCATCGAATGGTGCTGGAAGTATTTCGTCAAAAGACTGCTGATAAGCTGTTTCAAAGCCTAAAATTGTTGCGCCTTTTTCCGATGTAGGTGAGATTTTTGTAAAAATTGGGCCTTCTACAGCCACTCCATCTTTAAAATAATTACCCACTTGCGCAGTGCCTACTCGGCCGCGGGCAATCACTGATTCGATGTCTTTATAGTAGGCTGCAAAGGTTAGTGCACCATAGTCAGAGAAATACCATTCAATCGTCGTATCTATTTGATTGGCTCTTAGTGGCTTAATACCCGGGTTTGAGGCATGGTATTCGGCATTATTAAAATCTAAGTAGCTATAAGGCGATAGATAATCTAAGTTTGGGCGTGTGATTACTTTAGCCGCACTAAAACGATAGAGTAAGTCATCACGTAGATGCAATTTAAAGTTTAAGCTCGGTAGTACGTCTGTGTAGCTTTCTTCAGTGGTAGAGCGGGTGTAATAATCTTCAATTTCACCCTCAACGCGATAGCTTAATGCGCCATCTTTTTCGGTTATATTGTAACGAACATTATCAACATCAAAGATGTAACCATCTGATGTGACATCGGTTTGTATTACACGGACGCCCATGTTTAGTGCAAAAGGCAGTTTAGCAATATCGCCTTGTAGATTTGCTTCAACAAAAGCCGCTAAGGTTTGCTCAGTAAGGGCGAATGAATCCTTTGGGCTGTTCTTTGCGACAATTTTATCTTGCGCCGCTTGTGGATTAATTGATTCATAAAAAGCATACAGTTTGTCGTAATTAAAGCTTGCCCATGGATCCGGATGTTTACCAGGCTCACCATCTAAGAAGTTATCAAAGTTAGCTGGCACGAGTACATCTGCTGGTAAACGAAATAGGTTTAAGCCGCCTAGCTCTTCAACACTTGAGTCGTCAAAACTGTCGTATTCTGAGTTTTTAAAATAAGCGCCACCATTACTGAACATTGATGCATTTTTTGATTTATAAACACTGCGTTCTTTGGTTTGTTTGCCGTAATGAACGCCAAATTGAATATCTTTCACTAGTTCAAAAGAGGGAATATAGGTTGCTGCTAAGCGCACCTCTTCTATTTGGTCTTTCACATCGGTGCCTGAATTGTAGCTGTAATGCGCACCAAAAGGTTGTTCTGCACTCAGTGCTGGGGTCATGGTCACATCTGGCAGCATATTACTACCGGTTTGGTCGATAGTGATACCATCAACAAAACCACGTGCAACAATAAAACGATTGTTACCATTGCTGACATTTTTAGCTTGTGACTGTGAAATATCTAAATCAACCGTTAAGCTCTCTGTGGCATACCAAACCGTATTAAAACCCCATTGCCAAGTATCTGTATTACGTGGCACAGACACATTTAACAGCTCAGCCATTGCGCCATCAACTAGTTCTACATAATTAGCGTTACCATCTTCATTGAACTTTACTTCACCGATAGCGGGGATCCCCGGTGTCCAAGATTCATCATAGGTTACAAATGAAATTTGATATTGCTCACCATTGGTTTCGTATTGTGAGTACATGCTGTCAAAGTTAACATCTATACTATCTGACGGGCGCCATTGCAGCGCTAAGCTTGCACCCAGTCGCTCACGCGTATCCTGCCAATTTGAATAACGTACGTAGCCTGGAATAATCGATGGGTATGATTGCTCATTATCTTCAAGCTTGCCGTTACCGTTACTATCGATTGGGATACGTACATCAACATTCTCGTCTGGATCATAAAAACCTTCACCTTCATAAGAGTCTTCACGCTGTGTACGTTCAGAATATACCGCTGTAAACAGCGCTCCAAAGGTATTATCAAAAAAGGTATCACTAATTAAAAACGAAGCTTGTGGATTGGTGTCGCCAGTACGTTCTTCATAAATGCCTTTGGCACTGCCTGATAAAGTGAAACCATCTAAATCCAAAGGTTTGCGGGTTTTGATATTGATAACTGAGCCAATGCCGCCTTCTTGTGTTTTACTTTGTGGGGATTTGTATACTTCGAGGGATTGGACTATTTCGGGGGCGATTAAATCAAAATTAAAGTTACGGCTAGAATGCTCTGATGCCATACGTCGGCCATTAACGGTGGTAACGTTGTAGTCACCACCTAAACCTCGCACGGTAACATTTTGGCCCTCGCCGCCGTTACGGGTAATTGCAATCCCCGTCATCCGTTGCAATGCCTCGGCAATGTTTTGGTCGGGAAACTTACCGATATCTTCTGCAACGATAGCATCCATAACCCCCACAGCTTGTTGTTTTAAATACAGGGATTCTTTAATACTCGAGCGAACACCTCTAACTTCAATTACTTCGACTTGCTCTGCTTCGGCTTCTTTTTCTTTTTTTTTGTCTTCATCAGCTGCCAGCGAGGTGCCACTGAAGATGGCGCTCATAGACAAAAACAGTGTGGACAGTTTTAGTTGTGCTTTCATAATAGTTACCTGTATTTTACTTGTTGATGGTTGTTTTTTTATTGAGTTATTGCCACGCGTGTTGAGTGTATTTTTCTCCAACACGCGAGAGGTTAATTACGAAATAATGCCAAGTGGTTTTGCTTGCTGCCAAAGACCACGGGTGAAATCTGGGAAGTCTTTGCTGTTACTTCTATCGGCTACAGAATCAACAGATAGCGGGAAAACAGCTGACCATGCGGCTGCGTCATACACATCTTGATCAAGTGGTTCGCCATTGCGTAGGCAAAAAATAATCCGCCAAAACATCAAGAAGTCCATGCCACCATGGCCGCCGTTGCGTTCAGCCTCAGCGCCCATTTTTTGCCAGAGCGGATGATCGTATTTGTTATACCAATCAGCCATGTCATAATCCCACTCGTGATAGCTTTTACTGCCACCTTGCTCAAGTGCGATCCTATTTGGAAAGCCAGCAAACACACCGTTAGTGCCTTGAATTAAGTTATGACGAGAATAAGGACGTGGGGTGGTGGTATCGTGTTGCACCATAATGCTGCGACCTTTAACCGTTTTAATAATGCTGGTATTCATATCACCCGCAATATAGTTAAGTTTGTTGCGGCTGTGATCTGTGGGGAATTCTTTTTTAGCGTAGGCTGCACGGCCTAATGATGGCGAGCTCATCGAGCTTATATAGTCAAAACGATCGCCACGATTGATATTCATGTATTGTGAAACAGGGCCTAAGCCATGAGTTGGGTATAAATTACCATTAACTGCTGCATGCCATGGTGTACGCCAAGAACCTGTTTTATGGTCAATTTCTTTCATTTGCCAGCGTAGCTCATGGATATATGCTGCTTCACCATGCAACAATTCACCAAAAACGCCTTGGCGAACCATATTAAGAACCATTAATTCGTCGCGTCCGTAGCAAACATTTTCCAACATCATGCAGTTTTTCTGAGTTCGCTCAGAGGTGTTTACTAGTTGCCATGCCTCTTCTACAGTCACTGCTGCTGGTACTTCAACAAAAGCATGCTTGCCGCTTTCCATGGTATCGACAGCCATCGGCGTATGCCACTGCCATGGTGTTGAAATGATAACAATATCAATATCTTGGCGTTCTAGCATACGGCGGTAATCGTGATCGTTTTTGCCATAGGTGTCTGGTTTTTTTAAACCTTTATCAACAACAATCTTCACGGCCCTGTCTACAACGGCCTGATGGGTATCACAAATTGCTTTAATTTCAACGCCATCGAGATGACAAAAATGCTTAACAGCACCAACACCACGTTCACCCACGCCAATAAAACCAACCCTTACTACGTCCATTTTTGGCACAGTTAAGCCAAGGGTTGAACGTCCTTGTTGTGCAGTTCTTAATATCGATTTGGAATTGGTGGTAGAAGCACAACCCAAAGCCGCGCTGGTTGCTGCAATTGCGGCCATTGATTGTAAAAATCGTCTACGGTTGAGATCGCCCATAACATTGCCCTTATTGTTTATTATTTGTAAATTTGTTTTCGCAGGCTTTTATTTGTACACACAACAAAATGTCAATGCAAGATAAAAATCTTTCGTTTGCTTTCATTTTAAAGGGTGTTGTTTTTATTTTTTATTTTAAAGTCTTTATTTACAGTGGCTTAATTGCGTTTTTTAATGTTTAAAGATAAATGTAAAAAATTGAATTGAAAGTAAACGAAAGCTGCGTACAATGAATGAAAGTTAACAATGAAAGAGAGCGGACATGCTTAACACTATCGAAAGGCGTCATGAGATTGTGCAATTGGTCTACAAACAAGAGCGGGTGCAGGTTCCTGAGTTGGCTCAGTTGTTTGGTGTTTCAACGGTAACTATCCGTAACGACTTAAATGAGTTGGATGAAAAAGGATTGTTGGTACGGTCCCGTGGTGGTGCAGTTGCCAGTAATCGCTTAACTCAAGAATTATCATTAAAAGAAAAACACGATGCAAATCGCGGTATTAAAGAGCGCTTAGGTAAATTTGCAGCGAGTCTAATTAAGGATGGTGAATCGATTATTTTAGACTCAGGGACAACAACTGAAGAAGTCGCTAAAAATCTAACCAGCCACCACGGCGTAGTTGTCATGACCAATGGCTTAAATGTGGCGCACTCACTACTTAATGCGCCATCGGTTGAAGTGTTAATGACTGGTGGCACGCTACGTAAAAAATCACTGTCATTTTATGGCCGCCAAGCTGAACAGCACTTACAACAATATCACTTTGATAAGTTAATTTTGGGTGTTGATGGCTTTGAAAAAGATATTGGTATTACAACGCACTTTGAGCTTGAAGCTCTGCTAAATCGGGTGATGTGTGAAGTATCGCGAGAGATCATAGTAGTAACAGATTCTAGTAAATTTAATCGTAAAGGCGTGCATAAAATTATTGCCGCCAGTGAAATAAACGTACTGGTTACAGACAGTGGAATTCCAGCAGAGATAAAAACCGCGCTCGAAGATGCAGGTGTGCGGTTACATATTCTCGATCTTTAACTTTTATAACTAAACAAAGATTATCTAACGAAGAGGCTTGCAATGACGATATTACAGCAATTAATCGCAGCGAATAAACGCGGCGAAAAACAGGGTATTTATGCCGTTTGTTCCGCTCATCCATTGGTGCTAGAAGCTGCCATATTGCAAGCCAAACAAGACAATAGTTATTTATTAATCGAAGCAACCACTAATCAGGTCAATCAGTTTGGTGGTTATACGGGTATGTTACCTACTGATTTTATCGCATTTATTGAACAGCTTGCGACAAAGCAAGAGTTTGCAATTGATAAGCTGATCCTTGGCGGTGACCATTTAGGCCCTGTGTGTTGGTGTGATGAAAGCGCTGAATCGGCGATGCAAAAAGCTCAGCAGTTGATCGCCAGTTATGTTGGTGCAGGATTCAAAAAAATTCACTTAGACACCAGTATGCGCTGCGCCGATGATGAATTAATTTTAGCAGATGAAACAGTTGCAACACGTGCGGCGCAGTTGTGTGCAGTGGCTGAACAAACAGCATTAGATACCTTTGGCCGCAGTGACTTAGTCTATGTTATTGGTACTGAGGTGCCGCCGCCCGGTGGTGCCGATGAGCAAATAGATACGCTTGCAGTCACAGAAACTGACCATGTTGCTAGTACATTGGCATTGCATCACGATGCATTTTTACAGCAGGGGTTATCATCGGCATGGCAGCGAGTAGTTGGCTTAGTTGTACAGCCAGGTGTGGAATTCGATAACACGCAAGTATTTGATTATGATAGCGCTAAAGCGCAACGGCTAAAGCAATATATAAAGGCCGTTGATGGCATTGCCTTTGAAGCACATTCAACTGATTATCAAACGCCCATCGCGTATCAACAATTAGTAAATGATCATTTTGCGATTTTAAAAGTGGGCCCAGAGCTTACCTTTGCTTTGCGTGAGGCATTATTTGCATTAAGCCATATTGAAGATGCGCTAATAGACACCGAGCAATGTTCACATATACGCACTGTTATTGATGCCGATATGCAGCAGTTTCCGAAAAATTGGCAGCGTTTTTATCAAGTTGATAAATCAGTGCAGCAGCTTTATCGTCGCTTTAGTTTTAGTGATCGAATCCGTTATTACTGGGGACAACAAGGCAATCAAGCTGCCGTTGATAAGCTATTTAGTAATTTACAAAAACAACCGATACCACTGCCGTTACTAAGCCAATATATGCCATTGCAGTATCTTGCAGTGCGAAATAACACCCTGCAAAACAGCCCTAAATCTTTGGTACTTCATCACATAATGCAAGTAACCAGTCGCTACGCAGATGCGTGTTTTAAACAACAATAGACGTAAGTGAGGTAGTAATGTCTAGTTATTTAGCAATTGATGAAACCCTTTTAGAAGCTAAAAATAGTTTATGGACTGCAAAAGAAATTATGCAGCAGCCCGATTGTTGGCGAGCAACGCTCAGTATTGTAAAAGCTGCACGAGCGCAGCTAGATAGTTGGCTTGCGGGCGTATTAGATAAGCCAAATGCGCAAATAATTTTTACCGGTGCCGGTACCTCAGCTTATGTTGGTGAGGCGGTTGTTGGTTACTTGAATCAACAATTGGATATTGCTTGTCGAAGTGTTAGTAGCACAGAGCTTGTTGCCTGCCCAGAGCAGTATTTACAGCCAAATAAGTCAACTTTATTAGTGTCATTTGCACGCTCTGGCAATAGTCCTGAAAGTGTTGCCGCTGTTGATGTAGTGAATAACTATGTAAAACACTGCGCGCATCTATTTATTACTTGTAACCCCGATGGAGCACTGCATAAACAAGTAGCGCAAGATGAAAACTATTTCTCGTTATTGATGCCTACGCAAACACTTGATCACAGCTTCGCTATGACCAGTAGTTTTACCTCAATGTTGGTGGCAAGTGTGGCAATATTTAGTGATGCAGATAACGCTGTTTTAACTATTGCAGAAGCGGTTGAAAAAAATATTGCTGGTAAATTAGCTGAACTAAAAACATTGGCTGAACTGCCTATGCATCGCTTAGTGTATTTAGGCGCAGGATCCTTAAAAGGCTATGCGCAAGAATCAGCATTAAAATTATTAGAATTAAGTGCGGGTCAAGTTATGGGGTATTTTGAATCCCCGCTTGGTTTTCGTCACGGCCCAAAATCATTGGTTGATGATAAAACTTTAATTGTTTTATTTGGCTCAACTAATACCTATACCAAGCAGTACGATATTGATTTGTTGAATGAGTTACGTCGCGATAATAAAGCTATTGATGTTCACGCCTTGACGCTGCCAGATGACGCGGTGATGCAGCAATTAGACGATGTATTTAATGGCTTATATTATATGGTCTGCGCGCAAATAATGTCGTTCTATAAAGCGTGGCAATTAGGCATTACAGTAGATAACCCATGCCCAACTGGTGAAGTAAACAGAGTGGTGCAAGGGGTGACGATTTACCCGCTAAAACAAGGTGATATTAATGACTAAGCAGTATATTTATGGCATTGATATTGGCGGTAGTAAAATTGAACTTGCTGTATTTGACGCTTCATTAAAGCAACTTGAATCATGGCGCATTGCGACTCCGCAAAATAGTTATCAAGACTTTCTAAATGCGTTAGTTGGTATGATTTTAAGTGCTGATCATAAATATCAATGTCACGGTGCGGTCGGTATTGGTATGCCTGGCATTGTTAATGCAAACCAACAAGTACTGTCGGCTAACGTGCCTCATGCGACCGGTAAAAATGCCGCGCAAGATTTAGCTCAGTTAATAAATCGCCCGGTTGCGATCGAAAACGATTGCCGCTGTTTTGCACTCTCAGAAGCGCGCAGCAGCGTTGGTTTGCAACATACCCGAGTGTTCGGTGCAATTCTTGGTACTGGTGCGGGTGGTGGGCTGTGTATTGATGGTCAATTGTATAAAAGCGCCCAGGGAATTGCAGGTGAATACGGTCATTACGCACTTTCTGCAGTGTTACAGCAGAAGTACCAGTTACCTATTTTAAAATGTGGCTGTGGTTTAACAGGGTGCATTGAAAGTTATATTGCAGGCCCTGGCTTGGCGAGAATTTACCAGCACTTTTCTGGCGAAGTATTAACTACTTTTGAAATTGTTGAAGGGTTGAGAAAAGGCGACGTATTTTGCCAACAAAGCTTTGCCTGTTATTTGGATTTAATTGGCAGTACTTTTGCGGCAATTATTATGGCCTATGACCCTGAGGTGATTGTAGTTGGTGGCGGTATGTCTTTAGTTGATGAACTAATGAGCAAGCTTGAAGAGGCAATCGTACCGTATGTATTTGCTGATATTCGGGTGCCAAAAATAGTGCTTGCTGAATTTGGCGATGCCAGTGGCGCTCGCGGTGCCGCTATTTTGGCCAAAGAACAAGTGGGAGCGCTGGCATGATTGGATCAGTGTTTTACGTCAAAGCTGATGTAATTTATTGTCAAGAACGAGTACTTAAAAATCACTTCATGTTAGTTGAAAATGGCATTATTAGTCACTTTACGCAAAACCCTACGGCAGGTGTGCCTATTGATGATTATGGTAATGCTGCAATTATTCCAGGCTTAATTGATTTACACATTCATGGTCGCGAAGGTTGTGATGTGATTGATTGTAAAATGAGTAGTATTGAAACGATTTCATGCTCACTTGCAGAGCATGGAGTGACAGGCTTTTTAGCAACGACTGTGACCACCGATTGGCAACAAACACTTAATGCTATGAGTGTAATTGGTCAGGCATACACGCAGCAACCTAGCGGGGCACAGGTGCTAGGTGGCTATAGTGAGGGCCTGTTTTTCAGTGAAGTTCATAAAGGCGCGCACAATCAAGATTACTTTTTAGAGCTATCGCAGTCGCATCTAGAAGCGATGATTAATGCAGCCATGGGTAGCTTAAAAGTGGTTGCGTTGGCGCCAGAAAAGCCAGGCGCAAATGCATTAATTGAATACCTGACAGCGCAAGGAATTAGGGTAATGCTTGGTCACTGTGATGCCAATTATGAACAAACTCAAAGCGCACTTGAGCATGGCGCATGCGGTGGGGTGCATGTTTTTAATGGGATGCGTGGCATTCATCATCGTGATCCAGGTTGTGCCGGCGCGGTATTGATGAATGATGACGCATTTGTTGAAGTGATTGCAGATGGTGTACATCTTCATCCTACAATTTTAAAGCTGATCTATAAGCTAAAAGGTCCACAAAAAATCGCTTTGATCAGTGATTGTATCAATGCCGGTGGACTAAATGATGGTGAGTATAAATTGGGTAAAATGGATGTTGTTGTGCAACAAGGTGTGGCGAGAACTGCCTCCGGCTCGTTAGCTGGCAGCACTTTAACGCTTGAGCAAGCAGTTAAAAATATGCATCAATTAGGCAGTGTAGAGCTACGTGAGGCGATAAATATGGCCAGCATTGTGCCCGCGCAATTTCTTAATATTGCCAGCCAAGTTGGTTCTTTAGCGGAAGGTAAGCATGCGAATTTTGCTATTTTAAACAGCGATTTTAGTATTCAGGCGACTTATGTGAAGGGTCAGCGGTGCTTTTTTAAAAGTGCATAAAATGGCTAAAGCGCTCGGCTTTAGTGTGGCTATGCGCTTCAAAACCCATAGAAAGTAAAATATTATAAAATTGATTGCATTTTAAGCGACATGTATGGTGATGTTCGCTATAAGTAATGCTATACTCCCGCCGAATAATTTTTCGACTTTATTAAGAGTAAAATAATGGCAGATTTATCGAAGTACAGAAACATTGGTATTTTCGCGCACGTTGATGCGGGTAAAACCACGACTACTGAGCGTATCCTAAAGCTTACTGGTCAAATCCATAAAACTGGTGAGGTTCATGATGGTGAATCAACAACTGACTTCATGGAACAAGAAGCTGAGCGCGGTATTACTATCCAGTCTGCGGCTGTAAGCTGTTTCTGGAAAGATCACCGTTTTAACGTTATCGATACTCCTGGACACGTTGACTTCACAGTTGAAGTATACCGTTCATTAAAAGTACTTGATGGCGGCATCGGTGTATTCTGTGGTTCTGGTGGTGTTGAGCCACAATCAGAAACTAACTGGCGTTATGCTAACGAATCAGAAGTTGCACGTGTTATTTTCGTAAATAAATTAGACCGTATGGGTGCTGATTTTTACCGTGTAACAGAGCAAGTACGTAAAGTACTTGGCGCAAACCCACTAATCATGACGTTACCAATCGGTATCGAAGATGAGTTCTGTGGTGTTGTTGATGTTTTAACTAAAAAAGCATACATCTGGGACGAAACTGGTCTTCCAGAGAACTACACGATCGAAGACGTTCCAGCAGACATGGTAGACAAAGTTGATGAATACCATGAAATGCTAATCGAAACTGCTGTAGAGCAAGACGATGACCTAATGGAAGCATACATGGAAGGTGAAGTACCTTCTTTAGAAGATATCAAGCGTTGTATCCGTAAAGGTACTCGTGACCTTGCTTTCTTCCCTACATACTGTGGTTCTGCTTTCAAGAACAAAGGTATGCAATTAGTACTTGACGCTGTTGTTGACTACTTACCATCTCCTACAGAAGTTGATCCTCAACCGCTTATGGATGAAGAAGGTAACGAAAACGGCGAGTTTGCAGTTGTATCTGTAGATGAACCATTCAAAGCGTTAGCGTTTAAGATCATGGATGACCGTTTTGGTGCATTAACTTTCGTACGTATTTACTCAGGTAAACTTAATAAGGGTGACACTATCCTTAACGCGTTTACTGGTAAAACTGAGCGTGTTGGCCGTATGGTTGAGATGCAAGCAGACGACCGTAACGAATTAACTAGCGCACAAGCTGGTGACATCATTGCAATCGTAGGTATGAAAAACGTGCAAACTGGTCACACTCTTTGTGATCCTAAGCACCCAGTAACACTTGAGCCAATGGTATTCCCAACTCCAGTAATCTCGATTGCTGTACAGCCTAAAGATAAAGGCGGTAATGAGAAAATGGGTGTTGCTATCGGTAAAATGGTTGCAGAAGATCCATCTTTCCAAGTTGAGACTGATGAAGATTCAGGCGAAACTATCCTTAAAGGTATGGGTGAGCTTCACTTAGATATCAAAGTTGATATCCTTAAGCGTACTTACGGCGTAGACCTTATCGTTGGTCAACCACAGGTTGCTTACCGTGAAACTATCACTCGTGAAATCGAAGATAGCTACACGCATAAGAAACAATCAGGTGGTTCTGGTCAGTTCGGTAAAATCGACTACCGTATCAAGCCAGGCGAAGTTGCTTCAGGCTTCACGTTTAAATCATCAGTTGTTGGTGGTAACGTACCTAAAGAATTCTGGCCTGCAGTTGAGAAAGGCTTCAAGTCAATGATGAGCGAAGGTGTGCTAGCTGGCTTCCCAGTGCTTGACGTTGAAGTTGAACTTTTCGACGGTGGCTTCCATGCCGTGGATTCATCTGCAATCGCATTCGAAATCGCTGCTAAAGGCGCTTTCCGTCAATCGATCCCTAAAGCGGGCGCACAACTTCTTGAGCCAATCATGAAAGTTGACGTGTTCACTCCAGAAGATCACGTTGGTGATGTAATCGGTGACCTTAACCGTCGTCGTGGTATGATGAAAGACCAAGAAGCTGGTTTAACAGGCGTTCGTATTAAAGCTGACGTTCCGTTATCAGAAATGTTCGGTTACATCGGTTCATTACGTACAATGACATCAGGTCGTGGTCAGTTCTCTATGGAGTTCTCACACTATGCACCATGTCCACAAAACGTAGCTGAAACTGTAATCGCTGCAGAAAAAGAGAAAAAAGCTGCTAAGTAATTAGCCTTTAAACTCTTAAAAAAACCCGCACCTGTTGCGGGTTTTTTATTGCCAGAAATATTATCCCTCCAACAATCGAATACTTTTTTGTTGTCATGCTAGTAATGAGTAGTTAGCACTCTTTAGTAGTTATTTAAGCAAACAGTTAAATAATAGAAAAAGAATCAACTATTTATTACTGCAGTTTAAACGTCATTCCACTCATAAGTTGTAGTTTAAAAGCTGGCTGTTTTACTAATTAAACTAGTTATTTATAACTAGGTAAAAAGTAGTGCAATTACTTGAATCTTAGTTACTAATACAGGTAGAATACCCGCTTATGCCACCCATATACGCATATTAGAGAAATGGAAGTCTCTCGAATAAAGAGACATATATGTGTACTTTTTTAGGACGTTTATATGAATGCAATTAAATTGAGCCCAAACTGGCTGTTGCAGTTAGTTATGATACTAACCCTTTGTGCAGTTGCTTTTTTGCTAACAATCATCTTTGCTGTTAATCAGACTTTTTTAGCCCTAATTATTGTTCCTGTTATTTTTATTATCTCAATTTTAAGTATCGCCAACTTGCGTTTTATGCATTGCTATAAAGCGGGTATTTACTACTCTCAAGGGTTAAGTAAAAAATATATTAATGCAGATGAAATTGTTGATATTCAATTTAACTCATTAAAATTACTGACTGTATTATCGGTTTCTTTAGAAAATAACAAAGTAATCCACTTTTATAACTGGCAGTTTGACGAGCAAGCCCAGCAGTCAATTAGGTGTTGGTATAGCAAAAAGAAGAATCGCTGTAATAATTCACAGCATACTGAATGTAATGCATAGAAAAGGCCGCAGTTTAGCGGCCTTTTTACTAATCTGAACTCTGCTGAATAAAGCTATTCAAGCAGAGTTTAGTTTATACTACGCTTTTTTACGGCGCAGGAGTGTTAGTGGTAACGCCAGTAACGTTAACCAAAATAATGAACCTGAGTCATCGTCTTCGTCATCAGTTTCATCATTAGCAATATTAATGTACACAAGCTGCGCATTTGATAAATTACCAGCACTGTCTTTTGCTTGTACCATTAATGTGATTTTTCTTTCAAACTCATAGTCTAAATCACCAGCAACGATTAGTTGCCCTTGCTCATTTATAGTTACTGCATCGTGGCCAGATACAATGAAGCCAATAACGGGTGTGTACTGTGCATCGGCATCACTAAAGCTCAATTGACCAATGACAGTGCCAATAGGGCTATTTTCACTGATGTTAAAGCTTTGCTCAGGCTCTAGCACTGGAGCTTGTGGCTCAGGCGTTGGCTCTACAGCAGGGGTAGATTGAATATCAATAATTACAGGGTCATGATCAGAGGCACGATAAGCACTCTCTGAATACAAGCTAGCAACTTGAGAATCAGATTTAAACTCTACGTTATAATCAAGACTGATCGGCTCATCAGCATTGATATGCCAATCTGTCGCTGCGACAACTTTAGCAAGTAAACTTGGACTAGCAACAGCATGATCTAAGCTACCCATGCGGCCAGAAAAACTATATGAATAGCCAAGAGTATTACCATCTAATTCTGCGACGACATTTTTAAATCCTTTATCAGCAAATGCGCGTATTGGATCTTCCATCGCATAGGCATTCATATCGCCTACTAAAATGATGTCTTCATCGTCTACACCAGTTGGCTTGCTATCAAGCCAGTCAGCATAAGCATTGGCGCCCGCTACACGGATCTCATTCCAACATGCTTGGCCATCACCTAAATCAGCATTGTTGCCATTAGCACTGCCACAGCTACCTTTGGATTTTAAATGCGCTACAGCAACAGTAAATACTTCTTCTGATTGAAGAGATTTGAAGCTTTGTGCAATAGGTGGGCGGTTACTATAGTCAAATGGATATTGGGTTGTGATAGCTGCGGTGCCAACTTGTGCGACTTTATTTGCACGGTAGATAAGTGCGGTGGTAATTTCATCAGTACCAATTTTATCTACGTTAAAATTAACAAAGGCGTATTCATTATTGCTATCTTCATCGTTTAACGCATTAACAAGGCTAGCAATAGCGCTATTTGCACCGAAACCATCGTTTTCGATTTCCATTAAACCGATAACATCAGCTTCTATAGCAACAAGTGCACTGACAATTTTCGCTTGTTGGCGAATAAATTCAGCTTCACTATCAGCCCCACGACTGGTTGGGAAACCAGCACCTTGGCCATCACCATTGAAGTAGTTAAGCACATTAAAGCTTGCAATCCGAAGATCTGCATCAGCGTGCAGTTCTGGTGCATCTGTACGTGGATTAGTTGCAACAAAAGTTGGTTGTACTGTTGGGTGAATGCGATAGCGATCAAAGCTGTAACCCATTACACCAGTGATTGCGTTCACAGAATCACCTAAACGTAATGTGTTATAAGCGTCTAAGCCAGTACCTGGGTAAGAAACTGGGTCAAGATTTTGTTTCGTTGAACCATCATCAAGTAAGATTTGTTTCTTGATGTTTTCGGCTTCAACAGCGTTAGCAGCATCACCGGGAAGGGCTATTTGTGTACCTTGATATAAACGTTCTGTGGCAAGACCTACTTCACCATAACGGCCTAAACCATAGTTGTTGCTAACGACCAGCGGTTGTTCTAGTGAAACCAGCATGCCTTCATAAGCTTCTAAATCGGCTACATTATTAACAGGGAGAGTGATGCTTGTTGCTGTTGGCGTTAAGCCTTTAGCACACACTTCTACTTGACTAACATCACCAATTTGGGTGGCATTAAAGTATTCAGCAACACTGCCTTTGACGCGCACATGGTCACCAACATTGACATCGGTATCAGCAAAATAAACAAAGACACCTTCAGAAGTAAGTGGGTTTGTATCAATATCTGCATCAAGTGATGTAATAAAGAAGCCACTTAATTGCTCACTACCTTGAAAATCAGCAGTTACTACGCCTTCCAGCTCAATTTCTGTGTTTAATAGAGGGCTATCACCGCCTTCACCTTGTACAGCGCTGATCAAGGTTTTAGCTGCGCCGCATTCTAATGGTACTAACGGCTCCGGTTCTGGCTCGGGATCTGGTTGGTTGTTTTCACCGTGGAAGCCTAGGCCAGAAAAGTCATCTTTATCAAATTGTAGCCATTGTTCACTAGGATCAAATGACGCAGTAGCATCGCTACGACCTGCAGTAATACTTAGCTTGCGACGTAAGCTTTTGTCCTTGGTGCTAACACCTCCTGCTGACCATTCGCTACCAGGGTCAACGCCTAACTGACCAAAACTATCAACAATAGTGCCGTCTTTCGTAAGTACTAATGCATCATCACCATTGAAATAAGTAACGGTTGCTTCAATATCAGCTTTAGCTTTAAGCTCGTCTGCAGAGCCTGCATTTACGATTACATAGGTGCCATTGGCGGCTAAGCTACCGGATAGAGCAAGTGTATTATTTGGAGCTGTCAGGTCGCCATTGCCATTGGCGAAAAGTGAGATGTTATAGCCATCAAGCGATAGTGTTTCGCCAGAGGTATTAAAAAGCTCAATTGCTTTATTGTTACTACCACCTTCAACATATTCTGAAATTATTAAATTAGCAGAAGCTGGTGCACTGAGGCTTGCAATAACAAGCGCCAATGGCGTTATTTTTGTTTTGAACATTATTATTTTTTCCCGTGTATTGTGTCCCGAATGGGACAAACAGTTTAAGGAAAATTTATGACAAAGAAAATACAAAATGTTAATAATATGAAAATAAAAAGGGCGGTGAATCGCCCTTTTCTAAATTAAATATCTATGAGGCTTATCTTTTAAGCAGTTGTGCAGCTTGTTTTGCAAAATAGGTAAGAATACCGTCAGCGCCAGCACGCTTGAAAGCAAGCAAGGACTCCATAATTGTGGCTTCTTCAGCAAGCCAGCCATTATCAATCGCCGCTTTATGCATCGCGTACTCGCCACTCACTTGATAAGCAAACGTCGGCACACCAAATTCATCTTTAACTCGGCGTACAATATCTAAATAAGGCATACCGGGTTTCACCATCACCATGTCAGCACCTTCTTGTAAATCCAGCGCTACTTCACGAATGGCTTCATCGGAATTAGCTGGGTCCATTTGGTAGGTTTTTTTGTCCGCACCTTTTAAGTTACCAGCCGAACCGACTGCATCACGAAATGGTCCATAGTAACTTGAGGCGTATTTAGCTGAATAAGCCATAATGCGTGTATGAATGTGACCTTCGGCCTCGAGCGCTTCGCGGATCGCGCCAATGCGGCCATCCATCATATCTGAAGGGGCAACAATATCTGCACCCGCTTGTGCATGAGATATCGCTTGTTTAACTAATATTTCAGTCGTGATGTCGTTAATTACATAGCCATTATCGTCGATAATGCCGTCTTGTCCATGCACAGTAAATGGATCAAGCGCCACATCGGTGATTACCCCTAATTCTGGATAGGCTTCTTTGAGTGCGCGTACAGTGCGTTGTGCCAGTGCATCATCATTGTAAGCTTCTTCAGCAAGCAATGATTTTTTGTCCGCAGGGGTGACCGGAAAAATAGCGATTGCAGGAATACCTAATTCAACCAACTCTTTTGCTTCAATCAGCAGTAAGTCAATCGACAAGCGATCTATGCCTGGCATCGATGCAATGGCTTCACGGCGATTGTTACCTTCAAGTACAAATACTGGATAAATTAAGTCATTTACACTGAGTTGATTTTCGGCCATCAAGCGGCGCGAGAAATCATTGCGGCGCATTCTGCGCATGCGAGTATAAGGGAAAAGGTCGAGACCTGATTGGGCCATTATTTGCTCCTAGTCTAAAATTGGAAAACTAACTACACGATTACGCCCACTTTGCTTGGCATGATAAAGTGCTTTGTCGGCGCAGTCGGTGAATAATCCCGGATTATGAATGTCTTCTGCAATGGCGCTATATACACCAGCACTAATGGTAAACTTTATCTGGGTGTTTGCCACTGTAATTGTGGCATCCATGATTGCTTGGCGGATTTGCTCTGCTATTTCTACTGCACCGCCGAGGATGGTGTTAGGTAGTAAGATCACAAACTCTTCGCCACCATAACGGGCTACTTCGTCAAGTGGGCGTTTTAAATGGCTTTTTATAATGTCAGCTACAGCACGGATAGTTTGGTCGCCAATTAAGTGCCCGTAGGTGTCGTTAATGCTCTTAAAGTGGTCTATGTCGAGCATTATCACGCTTAAAGATGTTTGCTCCCGACGAGAGCGACGCAAGTCCATTACTAGCTTTTTATCGAAATAGCGGCGATTTTTTATTTGTGTTAATGGATCTTCCATATTGATTTGTTCAAGTGCGCGATTCTTTTCTTCAAGCTCTCGCAGGGTGACCTGAAGTTCAAACGTTCGCTCTTCTATATTTGCTTCTAAATCTAACCTAGCTTGTTCTTGTAGTGCTAAACGCTCTTGCAATAAAGCATCTTGTGCTTCACTTTGGGCTATTTTACTCTGCTGTGCAGTAACTTGAGCATCGCGTTCGATTAAAAAGTGTTTGATGGTAGCAAAGCTTAAACTGAGTGAGCAGATTAAAAAGCTAAAAAATACAAACGGTAAACCACGGGTATTAAAATCATAGATGTCAAATACGACAATTATTAGATAGATCTGCGCAGTTAAGAACATTAACATACTACATAAAAGCGCACTCAGAGGCTGCGTTCGCTGTTGCTTAATATCGATCCCTAACGCAGTTATGTGTAACAACATAATCAACACCGGTGCAATTAGGCTGTAATAAAGCATGATATTTGTAGGGAGCAACCAGATAAAAAATAAGCTGATAAAAAGTAACCAGTTACTCCATTTGTGTAAGGGTTGCAGCGCTGTTTTTGTGGGCAGGCGCAATTGTTCAAATAATAGCTTGAATAAGCAAGTGGTTAATATCAGCATGCTAGGCACGGCTAGCTGCTGCAAACTAGGCAAAGACGGGTGGAAATAGCGATAACCAAAGCCATATAAGTAAATCAGTAATAACCATAACGTGATTAAAATACTGCCACTGAGTGCAAAGTAACGTTTTCGTGAAAAGCCAAACATGACCAAGCAAGTGACTGCCAACGATAAAATAAATCCGACGAGCAGGCCGTACATTAAATTAAACTTACTTTTATCTTTTAAATATTCGTCATGCTGCCAAAGACTTAACGGCACTCTAACACCATCTAGACTTTCAACTCGAAGAAGTAATGTTGACTGACTTGCCGGTGGCAGTGTTAGCTTTACTAATAATGATTCTGTATTAATTTGTCGGTTATTGAGTGGTAATACATCACCAATTTCTTTAAACAATAATCTGTTTTGCTTAAAGTAATGGTATACAGCAACTTTATCTAATAACGGATTATCAATGGACAATAAAATTGGTAGCTCTGAATTCTCAGCGTTAACCAGTTGCAGGCGTAGCCATACGGCTTGATTAGTGAGTCCTAAATTGAGCGATTGCTCTGAAAGCTGTTGCCATTGCTGATTTGAGGCGAGCTTAGCTTGCTCTGCTGTGAAAGGCTGCAGGGAATATTCGAAAGGTATATTCACAAGGTGTTTAAAGTGCTTATCTAAGGTGATCTGCGTTGCGTTGGCCGTAAATGAAATAAATACAAAGCTATAAAGCAGCAACCAAACACGCTTCATTATCAGCCCTTGTGGTTGAATAACTGTTGGAAGTTAAGTGTAGTTTGCTTTGCAACAGTTGCAAACTCTAGTCCTTTTAAGGACGCAATAGTTTGGCATATATGTGGTAAATAGCTTGGCTCATTGCGATGCGATTTGGGTTTTGGTGTTAACGAGCGAGGGATCAAAAACGGTGCATCCGTTTCTATTAATAGGCGCTCTAATGGCAACATTGGTATCAGTTGTTGCAGTGATTTACCGCGACGTTCGTCACAGACCCAACCGGTAATACCAATGTATAAACCGAGCGATAAATACTGTTCTAAGGCGTGCTGATCACCAGTAAAACAATGTAATACTCCACGCACCGAATATTGTTGCAATATTGCCAGCATATCTTCGCTCGCATCGCGCTCATGTAAATATACCGGAAGGTTTAACTCTACTGCCAAAGTGAGTTGTCGGTGCAACACGGAACGTTGAGTCTCGCGGGGAGAAAAGTCGCGATTGTAATCTAATCCACATTCGCCAATCGCAACAACCTCAGGGTGTGCAGCGAGAGTGCGCAGTTGTGTTTCTAGTTTTCCATCGGCTGATTTTGCGTCATGGGGGTGAACACCGGCGGTAGCAAGTAGCTTGTACTGTTGTGCTAAGTTAATCGCTTGCTGACTGGAGTTTATATCGCAGCCAATTAACAGCATTTGGCTAACATTTTGCGCTTTTGCGCGAGCAATGATAGCCGAATGTTGAGCATCAAATTGATGATTGGTAAGATTTACGCCTGCATCAATGAGTGATGTGGTCATTAATTAGTGCGCTTAACGCGGATCGAACGATTCTGGCCTGCTTTTTTTAATAAAAAGGAGTTGAACATACCACGTTCAATAATCACGGTATCATTTTGGTCGATACGCAAGCTATCTGAGCCAATTTGACGCCATTGTTGACCGTTGTCTAAACTAATAATTAATTCACCGTATGGCGCTTCTTTGACGTTGCTAACGACGGCTGATATTTCATTGTCATTATCTCTTGCTACTTCTTTGTGTTCTAAACCAAAATCGTCATTTTTAGTCTTAGCTATTTGCTCATTGGCTACTGCTGCAGCTGTTGGTGCGCCAACGTTAGGGGCTGCTGAGTTGGTAGGTGGGGTTAAGGTTTTTGTTGTTGCTGGCTTACTTAATGATTTACCCGCCATAGTGTTGTCATAACAAAGCAGACGATTGAAGTCATTTTCTACAAATGTACATGCTTGTAAAGCTTGTAAGTTAACTTCATTGGCATGAACAGTAGGAATGCTTAATAAGGCAAGTATTGGTAGTAGTTGTTTTTTCATTTATTCCTCAGACTCATTTTGCTGGGGTTTAGCGCTATAAAAGGATGCTAAGATTAAACCCAATTCAAATAACAGTAGCATGGGAAATGCTAATAATGTTTGTGATAGTACATCCGGTGGCGTTAAAAACATAGCTACAACAAAAACACCGACCACAATATAAGGACGTTTTTCTTTTAAACTTTGTGTTGTGGTAGCGCCACTAAAACACAGCAGCATTATCGCTACTGGAATCTCAAAAGCGACCCCAAAAGCAAAAAATAGCTTCAACGCAAAACTTAAGTAGCTACTAATATCTGGTGCCAACGTCATCATTTCTGGGCCAACGCTAGTAAAAAAGCCAAGAATTATGGGTAGTACTACAAAGTAACAAAATGCGATACCGCTATAAAAAAGTATAATGCTAGATGCTAAAACAGGCATTAGCATGCGTTTTTCATGTTGGTATAACCCTGGCGCAATAAAGCCCCATATTTGGTGTAATATTAATGGAAACGCTGCAAATAAAGCGACAAATAAGGTTAACTTAAACGGCGCAAAAAATGGTGCTGTTACATCAGTAGCGATCATGGTTGCTGTACTTGGTAAGTGCGCAACTAATGGGGCCGCTACAAAACCGTAAATATCGTTCGCAAAGTAAACCAGCGCAATAAAAAATACCAATATAGCTAATAAGGCTTTCATAAGCCTATTTCGCAATTCAATTAAATGACTTACAAAGCCTGATTTAACTTGTTCAGTCATAATTTAACTCGTTACCGATATATAGACCATAGCCAACAAAAATAATTTCATTTTTGTTCATCAATATTCACTTTATCTGTTTGCTCAGAAGATCTTTTTTTATAACTGTGGGTGACTGAGTCCGCTGCCTTTTGTAATTCGCTGACCGAGTCTTTTATTGCTGGACTTAAGTCTTGCATGCCTTGTTGTTCAGCTTTTTTTAAATTTTGGTGTAACTCATGCACTCTTAATTCTTCGTTGACTTCAGCCTTAACAGAATTAGCCAACGATTTTATAGTTTTTACCCAACGGCTAACAGTACGAATAGCAACCGGCAAACGCTCAGGGCCAAGTACCACTAAGCCGACGATTAACACCACAACAAGTTCCCACATACCCATGCTAATTAAGCCTTATGGTCTTCTTTATTTTTATTAACAGACTCTTTGTTTTGTATTGGGTTATTTGCTTGTTCAATTGGTTCTGCTGGTTTATTTTGCTCATCTTCAGAGACTGCTTTTTTAAACCCTTTTACAGCGTTACCTAAATCACCGCCAATGCCACGCAATTTTTTTGTGCCAAAAAGTAACACTATGATTGCTAAAACAATTAACAATTGCCAAATACTAATGCCGCCAAAACCCATGATGTTCTCCACTTATTTAAATACTGTGAATTAAAATTATTGTACTGATTATACTCACCGAGCACTAAATAGCACTTAGTTTATGTTGCGCTGCGCCAAGCAAGTATAAAGCCGCTTAAAGAGCATATCCCAGCAATACCTGCAGCGACAAGGTCATGCTGCAAATAACATAACCCAGAGACTATCATTGCTGAACCAGCAAAAAGACCAAGTAATAATGGCTTGTATGATGGCTGTGGCAGTGGTGCAGGGCTGTTGCGCTGTTGTTTTAGGTTGTGATAAATCAAATCAGGTAACTCAGGCATTTTTTCTGCCCAAAATGGCAAGTTTGCGTATACCTGTTTCAATACCGACCAAGGACCAACCTGTTGCTTTACCCAGTCTTCTAAAAAGGGTTTAGCTGTTTTCCATAAATCTAATTGTGGATATAGCTGACGCCCAAGGCCTTCAACATACAACAAGGTTTTTTGTAGTAGAACTAATTGGGGTTGAACTTGCATATTAAAGCGACGAGCGGTATTAAATAGATTAACTAAGACGTGGCCAAATGAAATCTCTGCTAATGGCTTATTAAAAATCGGCTCGCAGACAGTGCGAATGGCAAACTCAAATTCTTCCACGCTGGTGTCTTTAGGTACCCAGCCAGAATCTACATGTAATTGTGCGACTTGACGATAATCGCGATTAAAAAAGGCAATAAAGTTTTCGGCTAAGTAACGTTTGTCTTCTTTGTTTAGCGTGCCCACGATGCCACAATCAATACCGATAAATTTAGGGTTTTCAGGGCTCTCATAGGATACAAATACGTTACCAGGGTGCATATCAGCATGAAAAAAACTATCACGGAACACTTGGGTGAAAAACACCTCCACACCGCGTTCGGCCAGTAGTTTCATATTGGTGTTTTGCGCAACTAATGCCTCAGTATCAGACACTGGAATACCGTAGATTCGCTCCATGACTAGTACATTTACGCGACTATAGTCACTGTAAACATAGGGAATATAAAGCGAATCAGAACCCTCAAAATTACGCTTTAATTGAATGGCGTTTGCGCCTTCACGCATCAGATCAAGTTCATCAAGTAAGGTTTTTTTATACTCTTTGACTACTTCAACTGGGCGTAACCTTTTCGCTTCATTGATTAACTTGGCCACTACTTTGGAAAATTGTTCCATTAATGCTAAATCAGCGTCAATTTGTTCTCTGATATCAGGGCGAATAACTTTAATAACCACCTTTTGTGGTTGATTATGTTCATCCACTAAAGTAGCAGTATGTACTTGGGCAATGGATGCTGAAGCTAAAGGGGTTTGCTCAAAATCGCTAAAGTATTCACTGATATCATCGATTTCAAGTGCATTTTCAATTAGTTGTTGTGCTAACACACCATCAAATGGCTGTACTTGATCTTGTAGTAAGGCCAGCTCTAAAGCGATGTCTAGTGGTAATAAATCGCGCCGAGTAGATAGCATCTGGCCAAACTTTATCCACACCGGCCCCAATTGCTGTAATGCTAAACGCAGTCTTAACCCTGCTGGTTTTTCTGGGTGTTTATTGGTTAGCCAAAATAGACATGCACGGCCAACTTTGCCATACCAAGGTATTTTTTGTGATGGGATCAGTTCATCCAAACCATAGCTAAGGAGGGTTTTTGTGATGTTATAAAGCCGAGCAGCTGACACAGATAATCCTTACTGATTCATTTTGCTTGAAGTAGTTGGTTGATACGTAACTCAAGTTGCGCAACATGTGCTTTGAGTTGACGCGTGTGTTGCTTAAATTGCTCAAGCTCTAAAGGATGAATAGTCACTTTGAGCTCGTCTTGGCATAAAGTAGTGAGCGTTGTAGAGAGTTTCTTGTTGGCTTTTTGACCTTGCTGTTGAGTTTGTTTAACTAACTGCCATAGTTGCTGTGCCGCTGCGTCACCAAGATAATCAGATAAGTGTTCAGGCCAATCGATATTAAGCGCAGCGAAAGCATTACTAAACCCTTGTGCAATATTTAGATCACCTTGCAAATCGAGTTTATCTTGGCGGATTAACTGAGTCAGCATCGCAGGGTTTTTAAGTGCCATTAACGTATTAATATCGGCGCTTATCATGCAGTCATATTGCGTTTCGGTAGTGTTGTATAAATGCAGTTGCTGGCCAGTAAACACCACTAAAAACTGCTGTTGCCAATCGCGTATATCAATTAATAAGCGTTGTTGGGCAATTGATGACAGCCTATCGCCAAGAGTGGGGTCGAGCTTAAGTGCCGTATTTAAAATACCTTCGACTAGTGCGACTATGAAATTATTTAACATACAATACCTTAGCAATAAACGTTACTAGCTGGTGTGACGCTTAATATTTGAAGCCACGATGTAATGCTACAATACCACCGGTGAGGTTTTGATAGGTGGTTTGCTCAAATCCAGCCTCGTTCATCATTGCTTTTAGTGTTTCTTGATCTGGGTGCATACGAATTGATTCAGCTAAGTATTTGTATGATTCACCGTCGTTAGCAACTAACTCTCCCATTTTAGGTAGTAAGTTAAATGAGTAAAAATCATAGGCTTTACTTAACACTTGATGCTCTGGTTTGGAGAACTCCAATACCAGTAGACGACCACCAGGCTTTAAGATTCGGTACATCGAGCGAAGTGCTTTATTTTGATCTGTAACATTACGTAAACCAAAGGCAATGGTAATTAAATCAAAACTATTATCAGGAAAAGGCAGTGCTTCAGCATTCATTTGTACGTAGTCAATATTGCCGACTAGACCTAGGTTATGTAGCTTTTCGCGGCCCACTTTAAGCATTGATGAGTTAATATCACCTAATACTACTTGCCCAGTATCACCAACCAGTTGACTAAACTTTGCCGTTAAGTCGCCGGTACCACCTGCTAAATCCAGCACATGATGGCCTTTACGCACACCTGAGCTGGCAATGGTTTGACGTTTCCATAAACGATGAATACCAAACGACATGAGATCATTCATTACGTCATATTTAGTAGCAACTGAATGAAATACATCGGCAACCATAGAAGCTTTTTCGGTTTCGGCAACGGTTTTATAACCAAAATGCGTGGTCTTTTCAGGATTCTCGTTCATGATTAATCTCTATCGTAGTAATAAAGACTAGTGTACTTGATTGTTACGCCATGGTGCAATTTGAATATGGGGGAAATTGCTTGTGGATCAAGGTTTATTATTTATTCGTTGTGGCTCACTGTCCGGCAATAAAGCTGCTTTGGCCAAGCGATCTTGCTTTATGTGCTGCATTAGAGGCTTTACGGGCAAGATTATTAAAATCTTTTTCGTCTAAGTGCTTGGCAATCCCTAATGACAGGTTGATTGCTGGTAGCTTAATACCGTTTTTAGAACTGACGAATCGCAGTTTCTCGACTCCATTACGGACTTTTTCAGCAATTACATTCGCAGTTTCAGGGTCGATATCGGCCAGTAATACAGTAAAAGCATCTTTGCCAGTACGCCCTGGCAGGCCACTTTCAAATACATACTTTTGAATTTGTTTAGCTACTTTACTTAAAATTACTTCACCAATGATATCGCCGTAGTTATCAATAAAGTGATCTAAGTTATCGATTTGGATGGCAATTGCACACACAGATTTTTTTTGGTTTAACCATAATTGTGTTTGCTGGTTTAAATAATGACGTTTAAAAAGGCCTGTTTGCTGGTCGGTGATGTGTTGTTTACGTAATTGTACGAGTTGTTGTTGGGTTTTCTCTTGTAATCGCTTTGCTTTGATCAGCTCTATTTTAAATTGTTTATGTTGAGTGAGCAGGTGGGCAGTTTGCTTATTTAATGTCTCAAGTGCGAGTTTGCTTTGGCTAACATTATTTTCATCTAATAAATGCACGCATTCGCTGACCTGACTTGCAAAGCGAATGATATCTTTTTCGGTTGAGTGCGCGCTACGTGATAATGAATTAATAACATCATCAACATTGCGTACCATTTTGGTTTCAGCTTGATGAGCTTGATCCATATAATCGAAATACAGTTGCTCTATATAAACACAGTCAATTTCTTGGCCTTGGGCAATTGCACGATCGATAGTGGTATTTAAATCAGAATTAACTTGGCTGATATAGGTATAGACAACGTGATAATTGAGAGGGGTCGGTGGTAATATATGGTGTTCTAAAAAGATACATACCTTGGTCATTTTTTCTTGAGCAATAGCCATGGAATCATGGAACATCATTGTATACACCAATTAAATACACGTAACAGCGAAATTAAATAACCTTCTCCATGAGGTCTTGACGCGATCCTAGCGTATGAGATTGCCTTACATTAATCTGTATCGGGGATATTTAAAAGCAAAAATATGTAATTTGGCAGCGAAATCTCCATTTTTCTCGTTCATTAGCTGGTTTTCTCGACAATCTTACTAGGCAATAAAAATGCTGATTAACTACTAGCCAATAGTCGCGGTTAATTTAACCTTATATTTATCGCCCTTGGTCGCATTTTTTTGGTTATTTGATCTGTCTAGGTTAGGTTAAACATCACGTTTTAAGTAGCAGATCCCTATTATTATGAAAAAATCACCTTCATCGGTTATGCGTCATTCTCTGTTAAGTATCGCCTTGGCATGTACATTAAGTGCGTGCCAAATGACCACGATAGATAGCGACCAACAATTTACGCAAGTGGCGCAATCAATTGTTGATTACCGTAAAAGTATAAGCACGTATAGCAACCCTGAGGGTGTTGATGGCTATTTGTTAACTAATTTATCTGCGGAGTTTCTTGAAAAGAAATACCAACATAACACTGAATTATTAGCGCAGTTAGACGCAATAGATAAAGACAAACTCAGTGATGAAAACCGTATTAACCTCACTATAATTCGCGGCCAAGTACAAAATAGTATCGATGAATATGTATTTAACAGCCACTATATGCCGCTTACTTCTGAATATGGCTTTCACTCGAGTTTATCTTTTATGGTGTCGAGTTCAGATTATAAAAAACTAGCTGATTACCAACTTTATCTACAGCGTTTGCAGCAAGTTCCTCGGTTTTTTGCGCAAAATATCGGTTGGATGCGTAAAGGGCTGGAAGTTGGCTTAACTCAACCTAAGGCTGTATTAATTGGTTATCAAGATTCTATCAGTGCCTATATTGTTGATGACGTTACTGAGTCTGAATTTTATAAACCATTTTTAAATAATACCGCTGGTTTGAGTGATAGTGAGTTTTTTGCTTTACAGCAACAAGCTAAAAAAATCATTAAAGAACAAGTGATTACTGCTTATAAAAATTATTTAACGTTTTTTAATGAAGAGTATCAGCCAGGTGCGCGTACTGAAATTGGTATCTCTGCTACACCAAATGGTGCTGCGTTTTATGCTAATCGTGCCAAGTATTACACCACTACAGATATGACACCAAAAGAAATCCATGAACTGGGGTTAAAAGAAGTGGCACGTATTCGTGCTGAAATGGATAAGATTATTGAGCAAGTTGGTTTTAAAGGCACATTTGCTGAATTTGTGCACTTTTTACGTACTGATCCGCAATTTTACGCTAAAACACCGGAAGAGTTATTAAAAGAAGCATCGTACATAGCTAAAAAAATGGATGCACAATTACCTAAGCTATTTCACACCTTACCACGCATGCCTTATGGTGTTGCGCCGGTGCCAGCAAGCATAGCGCCTAAGTACACGACTGGCCGTTACTCTGGGTCGAGTCGTGATGATCAAGCGGGTTATTACTGGGTAAACACTTATGCACTTGATAAGCGCCCTTTATATGTTTTAGAAGCACTTACTTTTCATGAAGCTGTACCAGGGCATCATTTACAGATCTCCCTTAATGCTGAATTAGAAAACCTACCAAGTTATCGTCAAGATGCTTATTTATCAGCATTTGGCGAAGGATGGGGATTATATTCTGAATACTTAGGTATTGAAGCGGGCTTTTATCAAGATCCATATAGTAACTTTGGTCGTTTAACTTATGAAATGTGGCGTGCAGCCCGTTTAGTGGTTGATACTGGCATGCACATGTACGGCTGGAGTCGCGATCGTGCGATGAAATTTATGAGCGAAAATACGGCGTTGTCTTTACACAATGTGAAAACCGAAACTGATCGTTATATTTCATGGCCAGCACAAGCACTATCATACAAAATTGGTGAGCTGACTATTAAACGCTTACGCAAAGAAACAGAGCAAGCATTAGGGCAAGACTTTGATGTACGCGAGTTCCATCATCAAATACTTCGTCATGGCTCTGTGCCAATGTCAGTATTAGAAGATCAAATCCATCGATACATTGAAACTGAGTTAACTAAACAAAAAAGCTAGCTTCTATCGACATGGATCGCTGCATTCAGTGCAGTGATCCATTAAAATCCTTTGCTTGAAATTTAATCTGCTTATATGCTCTCTACTGTAATAAGATTTTTACTAATATATTCGCTACTTAGCTTAAGTTTTTAGTATAAGTATTAGTGAAATGAGAAAACAACCAGCAAGGGGCGCTGCATGAGTAATTTAATAGTTTTTAGCATTGATGTGTTTGCCAGCTTATTTATAGTGGTATTTGGGTGTTTAGTTTTAGTTGTTATTTATTTTTATATCAGTGATGTCACTCAATCTAAACAAGCGATTAGACGTAATTATCCGGTAATAGGTCGGTTTAGATACTTTTTTGAGCGCCAAGGTGAGTTTTTTCGTCAATACTTTTTCGCTATGGATCGCGAAGAAATGCCATTTAATCGCGCCGATCGTAGTTGGGTTTATAAAGCGGCTAAAAATGTTGATCGTACCACCGCCTTTGGCTCAACTCAGAGCCTAGAAGTTACCGGGACCGTGATGTTTATGAACTGCGCGTTTCCTACCTTGGACGAAGAAGCGCTTGAACCTAGTGCAGTTACCTTAGGGCCGCATTGTCCAAATCCTTATATTACTAAATCGCTATTCAATATTTCAGGTATGAGTTTTGGTGCGTTATCAAAACCTGCTGTACGTGCGTTATCGCAAGGTGCCAAACTCGCTGGTTGTTGGATGAACACTGGTGAAGGTGGTTTAAGCCCTTATCACTTAGAAGGAGGTGCCGACATTGTGTTTCAAATTGGCACAGCTAAATATGGTGTGCGCGATGAACAAGGTAAATTAAGTCATGAGAAGCTCAAGCAAATAGCTGCGCATGAACAAGTAAAAATGTTTGAAATTAAAATGAGCCAAGGTGCGAAGCCTGGTAAAGGCGGTATGTTGCCAGGCAAAAAAGTGACTGCTGAAATTGCGGCTATTCGTGGTATCCCAGAAGGTCATGATTCAATTAGCCCAAATGGTCATCCTGAAGTTAAAAACCCTGCAGATTTACTTGATATGATTGCCTCGGTGCGCGAAACGACTGGCAAGCCAACCGGCTTTAAAGCGGTTATTGGCGCTTATGCATGGCTGGAAACCTTGTTTGCTGAGATCAATCATCGTGGTATTGAATCTGCGCCCGACTTTATTACTATCGATAGTGCTGATGGCGGTACCGGTGCTGCACCACAACCGCTGATGGATTCGGTGGGTTTACCACTGAAAGAAAGTTTACCTTTGGTTGTTAATATGCTCGAAAAGCATGGCCTGCGAGAGCGAATTAAAGTTATTGCGTCAGGCAAACTGATTGTGCCGTCTAAGGTTGCATGGGCGCTCGCGCTGGGCGCAGACTTTGTTGTATCGGCACGTGGTCATATGTTTGCTTTGGGTTGTATTCAAGCGCTGCAATGTAATAAAGACACTTGCCCAACAGGGATAACCACACACAACGAGCGGTTGCAACGTGGCTTAGATGTCGCCGATAAAGCGCAGCGCGTAGCAAACTACAATAAGTACATTCATTATGGTGCGGGTTTAATTGCTCACTCATGCGGGGTATTTAGTGCCCGTGAACTTGGCCGCCAGCATGTGCGCGTTGTGCAAGAAAACGGCCTGTCAGAGCCGCTTGATAAAATGTATGAAAATTATCAGTAATTTAAAATACTAGGTAATAGAAGCTAGGTCCCGCCCAAATAGGTTGATAAAAGGCACTAAATAAAGTGCCTTTTGCTATTTTTATAAATTTAATTTAGTTGGCTTATCAATAAAGAGAAAAACTCTTCTTTGTTATTGCAAGTGTGGGCGTTGAGTACTAACTGCTCACCCAGCGCTAAAGTGTGGCGTTGTACGTCTAAACGCGCCTGCGCATCTTCAATGCCATCAATGTCAGCAACGTGTGCTAAGCCGATAGTGCGGCGTATTAGTTCTGTCCCACAGTAACCAATCGCGTCTTGTAATACTTGTTGCATAAAATACTCGCCATAACCAGCGGCTTTTAAATTGTTATCTGTGGTTTGCTCTGCAATAAATGTCAGCCACTGTTGTTCAAACAAAGAATAACTCTCTTGCAGGCAAGTCAGTAAATGGGTGTGATAGTTACGGCGTGTAACAAATTCACTAATACGAGCATTTTGCGCGCAGTAGTTTAATAATAAATTGCCGATAAATGAGCCGATATCAAAGCCAACTGGGCCAAAAAAGCCAAATTCAGGGTCGATCATCTTAGTGGTGTTTTGATCGACAAAAATACTGCCGCTATGCATATCACCATGTAATAGCGTCTGCGGGCATGATAAAAATTTAGCTTTTAGTTTTGCGATCGCTAAATGTAATGCGGTGTTATTTTGTAATTTATAGACTGTACTTTGCAACTCGCTTGGGTAGTTATTACGCTCATGTTCACGCAAGATATCGTTGAAAAACAAATCTTCAGTAATTTGGCACAATTCTGGATTAGTAAACTGACTGACTTTGGCTTTTTTATCTTGCGCGGTTAGGTAAAAGTCTGAGTTATAAAAACCGGTATGGCTTAAGTAGTGAGCCACATGTTGACCTAATAGCGGAAATTGCTCTGCGTTTATTTGTGCGCTACGCAAAATTTGTAAGTGACCAAGATCTTCTAAAATGGTCAGTGCTTGCTCTGGATTATGATGCAATACTTTTGCTGTGTAGTCAGGGCTTAATGCGCCGTGATTGAGTAAAACCTCAGCTTCAATGCGTGCTCGGTCAAGCGTTAATGGCCATGACTCACCCACACAGCGCGCATAAGGCAAGGCTTGCTTTAAAATAACGCTATTACTTTGCTCGTCGCTTATTCTAAAAACGAGATTTAAATTGCCATCTCCAAACTCATACGCCGATAACGTTTGGTCAGGATCAAACAAATCATATCCATCTTTAGTTACAAGATTTTTAATATAATCAATCGCATGCTGTGCATTAAAGGCAACGTATTCGGCCATCGGCGTACTCTCAGAAAATGATAAACGATAGCATTCTATACCTTCAACCGTTTAGATGTCTACACTTCTGGGTTGTGCGTTTTAAAAACTACTGTAAAATAACCTCAGCCTAACGATTATTCAGGATCAATCATGCAAGACCTCATAGCGAGCAGTTTAAAATATCAAAACAATACACTAAGCGTGTTAGACCAATACCTACTGCCGCATCAGCAGGTATGGCACGAATGTGATGATGTAGCCAGTATGAGGGATTTAATTCTAAGCTTAAAAATACGCGGCGCACCGCTAATTGGTTTAGGAGCAAGTTTGCTAGTTGCCCATTTGGCAGAGCAAGGCACCGCTAAAGTAGCATTAGCGCAGGCGATTGATGATTTAGAAGCCACTCGGCCAACCGCGGTTAATTTAATGCATTGTATGGCAAAGTTACGTATTGCGTTACAACAAGATGATTATGTAACGGCAATTGTAAGCGCAGCTGTTATCCTGTTTAATGAAGATATCGCCTTGTGTGAAAGCATGGCAAATCATGGTGCTGCATTGGTTAGCAGCGGCGATAATATTCTCACACATTGTAATACTGGTGCCTTAGCAACCGCAGGTATTGGTACTGCTCTTGGTGTTATTTATAAAGCGCAGCAACGTCATGGCGATATTCATGTATGGGTGGATGAAACGCGGCCATTATTGCAAGGCGGGCGTTTAACCGCGTTTGAACTTGAGCGCTGGCAAGTACCTTACACCTTAATTTGCGATAATATGGCAGCGAGTTTAATGGCTGCTGGCAAGGTTGATAAAATTTTTGTCGGTGCAGATCGTATTGCTGCAAATGGTGACTTTGCTAATAAAGTAGGCACTTATAACTTAGCAGTACTGGCGCATTTTCATGACATCCCATTTTATGTAGTAGCGCCGCTAACAACCCTCGATGTAAACACAGCATGCGGTGCAGACATTGAAATAGAACAACGTAACAGCGCAGAAGTGCGCGGTGTAAGCGGAAGCTTTGGTGAAGCGCTATGGGCACCTACAAATGCTAACGTATATAATCCCGCATTTGATGTAACCCCCGCTAAGCTTATTACCGGCTGGGTACTCGATACTGGCGTTTATGACCAACAACAAGTTTTAGTTGGTGAATTAAAAAGGCTGGTTTAACAGCCTTTTGCCACATACACCCATGCATTAATGCCGCTGCTAAATGACTCTTCAATACGGATGTAGTCATTAACTTCGTAGCTATCCGCGTTAGCAAGTTCCTCTAAGGTGATAGTAAAAATAGTGCCAGTTACTGTATCTGTTGGCAGGCCTGTTTTAATTAATGCTGGATGAAAACGCTGGCCGCTGCTTTTGTGCACGGCGGCGTCGGTGATCTCAACTTCGCCTACTACGTAACCTTGTAGTGTATCGGCTTGGCCTTCGAGCAAGCGGCCAAAGGTATCAAGCTGTACTTGCTCTAATTGCAGTGTGCCGTATGAAAACAACTTTTCCATTTAAACTCCATTATTAACAGATATCTAGTCCAATAAAGGAAACTGCTTAGCAATCTCAGATTCGGTGCTTTGTGCCACCCAGCCTTCGGTATTATTGAATAAACGGATCGCAGTAAATTCAGGATCGCTGCCCATATCAAACCAATGGGGAGTAAGCTCTGGTACTGAAATTAAATCACCCTGCTTGCAAAGTACTTGGTAAACCTTGTCGTTAATATGCAGGCAAAATAATCCTTGGCCTTTTACAAAAAAGCGTACTTCGTCTTCACTATGGGTGTGCTCAAATAAAAACTTAGCACGTAATTCTGCAGCGTTCGGATTGCCTTTTGCCAGCGAAATAACATCTACAGTTTGATAACCACCTTGTTGCTTTAAGCTTTCAATATCAGCGTTATAGGCGGAAATAATAGCTTCATGGCTAGTATCAGCAGTAATCATTTTTGTTGCTTGCCACTGCTCAAATCGTACATTTACTTTATTAAGCTCGGTGGCAATTTGTGCTGTATCTTGAGTGTTTAATAAAGCATTATTGCCGTTACAGTCAGCAAAAATAGTCAGTTGGCTCATGCTAAATGCTCCACAGTGAATTGGCTAAAATCGTTAATATAGTTATGCGCAGGCGAGCTTGCTTGACCATCACGGATCAGGTGCAAGGTTTTTAAACCTGCGGCTTTGGCGGCATCAAGCTCGGCTGCCACATCACTTAAAAATAACACTTCATTAGCGGCAAAAGGTAGTTGCTCAATAATATTGTGATATGAACGTTGCTCTTGTTTAGCGCCGACTTGAGTATCAAAATAATCAGTAAATAAGGAGCGAATATCACCAAAGTCAGAGTAGTTAAAAATTAAATGCTGTGCTTTTACTGACCCTGATGAATACACATACAACTGCTGGCCGGCTTGTTGCTGTGCAACTAAAAAGTGGTAGGCATCTGGGTATAAATGGCCGGTAAAATCGCCATTTTCATAGCCAGTTTGCCAAATCAAACCTTGTAACTGTTTTAATGGAGTGATTTTTTTATCGTCACGGATCCATTCAAGTAAAGTGTTAATTACGACATCAATACTGGCATCTGGCTGTTCAATAACCGCTTTTACGGCATAAATTTGTTCAGCTACAGCGCTTTGCTCTTGATGAGTTTTTACAAATTCGGGGAGCTGCTTTGCGGCATATGGAAATAGTACGTCTTTAACAAACGAAATACGGGTAATAGTGCCTTCAATATCGGTCAGCAGTGCTTTGATCATGATTCTAATCCTACTAATTTTAAGCGTTCTATCTCACATGCAAATAAAAACTCAAGGCCTTCTAATTGACGGCGTACTTCACCAATAGTGCGACCCACTACATACAAACCGTGGCCGCGAATAAGCACGCCGTGCTCAATAGGCGTGTGTAAGTGGTGATCGCTCACTAATAAACTCAAGCGATCAATATCTTGGTCGTTATCAAAGATTGGAATACTCAAGGTGTCTAAATGTGAAGTAATGCCGGTTAGTGACTTTTGCATTTCGTAGCCGTGTAAGTCTAGGCTGTGACCTTTAATAACCCGAGATAATACCGTCGCAGCAACCGAATGAGTGTGCAATACATAATTAGCAGCAGGAATAAGTTTATACATGCACAAATGCAATTCGGTTTCAGCTGAGGGTTTGGCGGCGCTAGCGCTACGATTACCGACATGATCCAGTTCAATAAAGGTATGCGACCCTAATTGACCTTTGTCAAAACCGCTGGCAGTAACCACAAAACCGGTGTTAGTTCGCGCTGAAAAATTACCACCCGTAGCTGGCACCCAACCACGTTGACTGATCCACTTTCCTGCTTCTATAAGTTCTGAAATAGCGGTATTGTTATGCATACATTCCTCATACTTCTTTAGACGGCTATACATCTGTTAACAGCAATGATAGCATCGCTTTGGGCGCAAAACCATCATTAAGGGTAACCAGTGTTTGAAAGTAAATTGCCAAATTTAGGCACCAGTATTTTTAGTCAAATGACTGCTTTAGCAAATCAATTCGAAGCGATTAATTTATCGCAGGGGTTTCCTGAGTTTGATGCGCCTGAGCTACTTAAAAAACAGCTTAATCATTATGTGCTTGAAGGAGTTAATCAATATTCACCTTCATCTGGTGTGCCGCGCCTGCAGCAACAAATTGCCCAGTTAGCAAAACGAAAATATGCAGCTGAAATAGATGCCGCGCAGCAAGTAACGGTAACCTCTGGCGCGACCGAGGCCTTGTTTGTTGCCATTCAGGCGCTGGTGCGCGAAGGTGATGAAGTCATTGTGTTTGACCCCGCTTATGATTCATACCAGCCAGCGATTGAATTGGCCGGTGGTAAGTCAGTCAATATTGCTCTGCATGCTCCGAGTTATGCAATTGACTGGCAAACGGTGGCTGCGGCTATCAATAGCAAAACGCGGGCTATTATAATCAACACTCCACATAACCCAAGTGGTAAAACGTTAAAACAGCACGATATTAATGCTCTAAAAGCCTTAGTAATTAAGCATGACTTATACCTGATAAGTGATGAAGTATACGAGCATATTACTTTTGATCAGCAACCGCATTTAAGTGTGCTGCGTGATAACGAATTGTTTGCTCGCAGCTTTGTGATCTCAAGCTTTGGCAAGACTTTTCATAGCACAGGCTGGAAAATGGGTTACTGCATCGCACCCGCTGCACTTGCGGTCGAGTTTCGTAAAATTCACCAATATGTGACTTTTTCAAGCTTTACGCCGGCACAACATGCATTAGCCGATATGTTAGAACAGCAAGGTGAGCATGTGGATGAGCTCAGTGAGTTTTATCAACAAAAGCGTGATGTACTTAGTAAAGCACTAAAAGATAGCCGCTTTACCATTTTACCAAGTGAAGGCACCTACTTTTTACTGCTTGATTACAGCGATGTATCGGATTTAAATGACGTAGAATTTTGCCAGTGGTTAGTAGAACAAGCAGGCGTTGCAGCCATTCCACTAAGCGTGTTTTATCAGCAACCAAGCAACGATAAAGTTATTCGCTTATGCTTTGCCAAAAATGACGCCACGCTATTACAAGCCGCGGAGATTTTATGTCAACTTTAACTATAGCACTGATACAAACATCGCTTAATTGGTTAGATAAAGACGCCAACTTGGCACACTTTGGCAATAAAATAGCTGATATAGATAAATCAGTAGAGCTTATTTTATTGCCAGAAACCTTTGCCACCGGCTTTGCTATTAACCTTGATTGCGCAGAGCCGGATCATCAGTTAAAGCAAGGCAAAGTGCTTGATTGGATGATCGCGTCGGCAAAATCAAGCAATGCGGTAATTGCAGGCTCGGTATTGGTAACGCAAGGAAATAAAAAAGCTAATCGCTTTTATTGGGCATGGCCCAATGGCGAAGTGAAGTATTACGACAAACGGCATTTATTTTGCTTGGGCAAAGAGGGCGATTTTGTAACCGCAGGGCAGCAACGTGAAGTGTTCACCCTTAATGACTTTAGAATTTTACCGCAAGTTTGTTACGACTTACGTTTTCCGGTCTTTCAGCGCAATCGCAATGACTACGATGTGATGGTTAATGTCGCCAACTGGCCTGCTGCAAGGCGCAAAGTATGGGACACCTTACTAATGGCGCGGGCGATGGAAAACCAGTGTTATGTGATTGGCGTTAATCGTATTGGTGATGATGCTAATGGCGTCGCGCACAATGGCGGCACGGCAGTGTATGACTTTAAAGGTGATACGTTAGCAGCCGCTACTGATAACAAAGCTGATGTTGTTATTATCACTTTGGACAAACAGCCGCTTGAGCTCTTTAAGCAAAGTTTCCCAGCGCATTTAGATGCCGATGGGTTTAGTTTGGGTTATTAAGATAAAGAGACTGTTTAGCCTCTTTACCCGTTTTACGCAGAAGCATTGTAGGTGAGTTTGATCGCAGCGAAACCCGACAACATACAACAAAAAAATAATCTACAGGCTTGTATCAATACAAGGCCGTTTATCTGCGATGAATTTTTACCTGCTCACCCAATCGTTACGAGAGAATACCTAGGCTAGGTTAAAGTATTGATTTAAAAGGTAGCAACCTATTGCATTACTATGATGTATCAGTTAGTTATCCGGTTTTTTATCTGCATTGTGATTATATGGTTGGCACAATATCTGAATTTCGTGATGCCCATCATATAATTTAAATAACTCATCGCCCCCAGTTTTGTTAAAAAATTGAGATAGGGTTATTTTGTCCTGCTCATACTCCATTAGTAACCAAAAGCCGTAAAAACCTTTAAACCAAAAATAATAGAATATCGCTGCGAAAAAAAATACTAGATAGGCTGCTTTACCTACTTTCTTTTTATATTTTAAACAACTAAGGAACAACCAAATACAACTCAATATTGCTAAAATTAAGAATGCTGAAAAAGGAGTAATAACTACTTCAATGTTGTCCCAGCGAGAGCTTAGACAAGAAGCATATCGGTCTGAAACTATTGTGTAAATTAAAGTGATTTTGAAAAGGAAGTACAATAATACAGTTGTAAAAACTGCATATAAAATACCACTTTCTTTGTCCTCACTGTTATTCAACTTGTAGCCTTAGAAAATATTTTGGTGTTTTTAAAAAGAAAAGTCAGAACGATTTTTGAATTTGGTTTAAGAGCTGACTTATGTGTTCTATTTGATATTACATTACACAACTTAGCGGAAGGGATCTAGAGTTTAGTTTTCTGGCCGCACTGCGTGCGTTTAACTTTGTTCCAGACAAAGTTTGGTCGAACCCTAGTCGAGGGTTCTCACCCGCCTTCATTGGTGTAAAGGTTACGGACATAAAACAATAGGCTTTTCATTCTGAAATTTGTGTCAAACGTGGGGATGGGCTTGCTTACGTCCATGTAACCAATCGCTTCGCGACGCTTGCAGCGGCCTAAAATGTTCCTGAAATTTTATCGAACCCTGGTCGAGGGTTCTCACCCGCCTTCTGCCATTTTTAACAACAAAAAAAGCCCCACAATAAATTGCGGGGCTTTTTTCGTTATTAAATGGCGGAGAAGGAGGGATTCGAACCCTCGATAGAGCTACAAACCCTATACTCCCTTAGCAGGGGAGCGCCTTCGGCCACTCGGCCACCTCTCCGGCGCATAAATTGTCATTTTGATAATCGAGTGAACCACCAAAACGTAATAATGGTGGAGAGATAGGGATTTGAACCCTAGAGGGGCTATAAACCCCTGCCGGTTTTCAAGACCGGTGCATTCGACCACTCTGCCATCTCTCCGTTGGGAAAGAATAATACGCAGGTGATTGGGGTGTGTAAATAGGAAAAAGATCGTTTGCTGTTTTTTTGTTCTAAAAAAGAGGTTTTTTTATAAAAAAGGAGTTTTTAGGGAGTTTAAAGAAGGGGTTGCAGCAAACGAGGGAGCTAAATAAGTAGTTTCATTTAGTGGTTGGGTGTTTGCTGCACCGCTAAAGTAATCATGGTTGGGTGATTACTTGTATTGAACTGCGCCGCCAAGAGCTAGCTTTTTGCCGAAACGGTTAAGTCTGGCAAGCATTTTTGCTTTGCGGTTGGTCGGTTTTACTGCAACATGGGTAGCTGCATTTTCGTTTAATGTATTTACTGGGTTCATTACTTTGCTCCGGGTTATGTCTGTTTTGACAACACGGCTATTCTGAGCTTTTTTTGCACAAAAATAAAACGATAAAAATTAGGGTGGTCGGATAGAAATAACTAATCCGAATTGTTTTTATTAAGGTATGATTCAGATAGTGCGTACTGAGTATTATGCATGGTTATGAAATTTAAAGTCGCCTAAATCACTTGTTTAAAAGCAATATTACACTGCCACTGATATTTTAATGCATTAGATAATAAATAAAGTGACTAATTATTCAGATTAATTTATTTTTTGAATATGTCTATTTTCCTACTTTTGAATAGGCTGGTATCCAGATGCTAATAATTATTAAACCAAGTACGCAAAAAAAACATAAAAAAAATTGCACTTGGTTATTAGAGCAGTGTCAAAAACGTCAAATTAGTTACACTGTTTTTTACACCACAGGACATTTTACTAATGATTGCCAAAAAATAACGTTTTTGGCTCAGTCACAAAAGCGCGTTGTTGTGCTCGGTGGTGATGGCAGCCTGCATTTGGCTGTAAACGCATTGATGGGATTGAGTTGCTCGTTGGCGTTATTGCCTCAGGGGACGGGTAATGATTTTGCACGCGGCTTTGGCTGTTCAAACTCAGCTTGGCGTAATGTTATTTTTAGTGAGCATCAAGTAAAAATCGATATTGGCCAAATAAATAGCCGTTACTTTATTAATATTGCGGGGGTTGGCTTTGATGCGCATGTAGTACAGGCATTGCAAACCAAGCCTGCATTATCCGCTTTAAGTTATAGTTTAGCTGGCTTTAAGTGTTTATTCGTTTATCAGCCTTCTCGCTTGGCTGGGAGTTTTGCAGGGCAGCAATGCGAATATGGTAATTTGATTACTGTATTTGCAAATCATCATTATTTTGGTGGGGGGTTGATGATAGCGCCAAAAGCACAATTGAATAGTGGCTATTTAGAGTGCTATCGCGTGCCTACGCGTGGTTTGTTAGGTAACCTCTACAGTTTTGTGCGCTTATTGCTACGTAAGCACCACGGTATGAAAGAGCTCAACTACCAGCGCTTAGAAATTGCTTATATAAATACGCCTGATTTACCAATCGAAGCAGATGGTGAGCTGGTAGGCGTTACCCCAGCGGTGGTGACTATTCATCCGCTCGCGTTGCGTTTTTGTATGCCCAATGCTAAATGACGAGTAATATGTTAGTAATAAAAAAGCGCCTAACAAGTAGGCGCTTTTGGCGTTAGTTGCGTATATACGCATTCTAACTGGGGATGGAGCGTTTATTAGCAAATGATGCTTTATTAGACTCAATAAACGCTTTAATTCTTTTTGTTGGAGTCAGGACAATAGCATTACCAAGCAGTACTAAACTAAAGCCGATAAACGTATTGGCTTGCCAACTAAAACCTTCAAATAATGTACTTAAAGTCACTGCAACTAATGGAAATAACACAATCACATAGCTGGCACGTTCTGGGCCGATATTTTTTAGTAGTGCAAAGTAACATGCAAATGCAATAACCGTCCCAAACACCGATAAATAAACTAATGAATACCAGTAGCTTGCTGGGGCCGACAGGCTAAAATCGGCACCGCTGATGATTACATATACAAATAAACCAATAGCGCTGTATAACATGCCCCATGCATTGCCCTGCATGACGCCAATACGTTGTTGAGAGTTACGCACGCTGATCATATTCCCTAATGAAGCCACAAAGGTGCCAGCTAAGGCAAGTAGCAAACCGACCAACGCCCCATTACTCAAGTCGAACTGCTGTAATTGTGGCCAAAACAGACTGATGATGCCTAATACCCCTATCAATGCACCCGTATAAATACGTTTAGCGATGGGTTTACCAAAAAATAATCGGGTATTTACAATGTTCATTAATAACAACATTGAAAAGGCGATTGATGCCATGGCTGACGTTAAATAATGTTGTGCCCAGTAAAGTACTAAGTAATTAAGGCCAAAGTTACACAGTGCTAGTAATACGAAAAAGCCATGATCGCGACGACTATAATTCATCGGTAATTTTTTAATATTCACCCATACCCACATTAGAATTGCAGCCAAACTAAAGCGATAAAATAGTGAAACTTCAACGGCGATATCGCCAAGTTGAAATTCGATTGCGAGCCAGGTAGAGCCCCAAATTAAAACGGTTAGTGCATAAAGCACGATACTTTTCATGGCCTTGGTCCATTATGTCGATTAAGTGTTTATTTTAAGATACTTCTGTATACTTAACATACACAGAAAACTATAAATGCAACCTATACAGATTGTACGGCTTTAAGGTGTCTACTATGTCGCTGGTGATCAGCAAAACCAACCATGACTTTTTATATCAGCAAGTAATGCAGCTGGTGCGTGAGCTGAGTGAGCAGGGGACGCTATTACCAGGCGAAAAACTCCCCTCATTACGTAAAATGGCCACTAAGCTTAATGTCAGTATTCCGACGGTGAAATTGGCTTACCAATCACTTGAGGCACAAGGTTTGGTTGAAGCACGAGAAAAGTCAGGCTATTTTTTAAAAACGGCACACACCCAGTTAGCACGGCCAAAGCGGGTTAAACTCAATCGTGAGCCAGTTTCGGTCAACATGCAGGTATTAATTGAGCAAGTGTATGATGCAATTCATCAAGCCGATGTCGTACCGTTTGGCATTGCTAATCCTGTTGCTGCCGCTCCAACTGATAAAATGCTAAGTCGTACGATGCGCCGGGTTATGTCGATTGCCGGCAGTCGCGCCATAAATTATGGTGCGATGGATGGTTTTGCACCATTGAAAAAGCAGTTAATCCATCGTTATTTAGATTTTGGCATTGGTGTTGACTCGCAAGAACTTGTGATCACCAACGGTGCTCAAGAAGCACTGGCGATCGCGCTAAAATGTGTCACTAAAGTAGGTGATGTGGTGGCGATCGAGTCACCTTGTTATTTTGGTATCATTGAATTGATCGAAAGCCTGGGCCTCAAGGCGCTCGAGATCCCGCTGTGTCCTGATGATGGGATCTGGCTTGATGATCTGAGCCTGGCTTTACATGATCACGATATTAAAGCCTGTGTGTTCTCTACTTCGATCAATAATCCTGTGGGTAGTTTTATGCCTGATCATAAGCGTAAACAATTAGTAGAGTTATTGGAATCTCAAGATGTGATGCTAATTGAAGATGATGTGTATGGTGATTTACATTTTACCCCACAGCGTGGTACACCCGCTCAGGCTTACTCAACAAAAGGGTTGGTATTAACCTGTGCATCGTTTTCTAAAACTGCGGCGCCGAGTTATCGTGTTGGCTGGTTGATTGCCGGAAAGTTTGCTGCCAAAGCGCGTCGCTATAAGCGTGCATTGAGTTGTTCTACTTCATTGATCAATCAATGGACGTTATATGAATTTATAGTCAGTGGTGATTATGATCGTAATATAAAACTACTGCGACAGCGTCTACGTTCTAATAAAGAACGAATGATCTGGTGTTTACAACAGGCCTTTCCGAGTACCGCTAGGATCAGCGATCCGCAAGGCGGATGTGTGATCTGGATTGATTTAGGTGCGGCTTACGATAGTGTAAAACTATTTCAACTGGCATTAGAAAGTGGCATTAGCATTACTCCGGGCTATATTTTTTCAGCCACTAATAAATATCGCAGTTGTATTCGATTAAGTTATGGTTTGCCATGGGGTGAAAAAATTGAACAAGCTATTATAAAGCTAGGTGAGTTAGTGCATTTAGCGAAGAAATAGCATGGCATAAAAAAGCAGCACCTTTAAAAAAGAGTGCTGCTAAAGGGATATCAAACTTTTAGCGTTTAGAACCTGAGTTCAAGCTAGTTATTTTGTTTATAACTAAATAATTGGTAGTCTTTCAATTCTGGGACTAGTTTAACTAATTGTTGCTCTTGATCAGCAATGGTTGAAAAATTACCGCACAGTGCATCAGCGCGTTTTTCAAGTTGGTTAGCTTGTTGCTCAACTTTGGCTTCAATTTCAGCCCCCATATTTTCCATGCGTTGTTCAAAGGCTTGCATATCGCCACCAGAGCCCATTAGTTCTGAACCTACAGCCATTAAAATACTACCCATCGATTGCATCATCGCAGCTTGTACAGCGCTTTCTATTTGCTCATCAAATTGGCTTTCAAAGTTTTCGCCAAACTGGCTAAAGCTTTGTTGGCCCATTACAAAAGCGCCTTGTTGGTAAAAGGTGTTTTGTACTTCTACCTGAATATCAGCCATTAATTCATTAATGCTATCTAGGCCATCGATATTAAATGCATTGGCGACTTCTTCAATGGCGACCCCGGCAATTTTAACGCCTTCAAGAGCAATGTTCGCGACTTCTGGTAATTGGCTACGCAGACTGTCTGAATAATTACTGATCGCTTGGTGTTGTTGACTGTTGAGTGCCAAAGTTTGGCCATCAATCATTAACTCGCCACTATTTATAAAAGTCATAGTGTGGTTATCAGCTGTAAAAATTTCTAATTCATTTGGCTTAATACGCACATCATTTTTAAATTCAACGTCACATGTGTCGCCGCTAAAAGAAATATTCGTCTCATTGTCATTGTGTGCCATTGCCCCTGTGGCAATGAATAAAGAACTTATTAATAGTAATTTTTTCATTTTTATTTCCTGCTAATTTGTTGATTATGACCAGTACGCATTTAACGTATTTAATACTTATCAAGTTTAATGCCAATAATTATTGGCATTTAAAAACAATGGGTTAATTGTTTTTTGCCCTTTTTTAATTGCAGTTAAATGTTATAAAAAAGCCATTTTTTAGTCATTTTGACTAATTTGCATTAATGCATAAAAGATACTTATCGTTTCGATAAAAAACTCTCACTTTCCAGAACTCAAATTTAGCGCTATTTATTCACAATATCGACATAACACTATTTTAGAATTGCGTTATGGCTTTATTTTGGTGCTTTTTCATACGATGAAATAGTGCTGAACATTTTTAATTTACCAATGATAGTGATAAAAAATCCTTAATTGGTCTCAAACACTTTATGGAGTGGGTTGTGGGTAAGACATTTAGTTACGATGCGCTAGATGACGATTTTGTTGAAGACGAGTACGAAATGGTCGGGCGTAATCAACACGACAAGAATAAGCAAAAGGTTAAGAAAAAGTTGGAAGACTACCTTGAGCAAAAACGCTTGCGTAAAAACTTGGGCGATGATGACTTAGATGAGTATTTAAACGACTAAGAGATAATTTAAATAAAGAGGCAATTTGCCTCTTTATTGCTTTTAGAGTTTAGATATTACTGCTTTTAAGGGCTTTGATAATAGCACCTTCGATTTGTTGCGGTTTGGTAAATGGTGCAAAGCGTTTAATTGCCTCGCCGTCGCGGCCAACTAAAAACTTAGTGAAATTCCATTTTATTTTGCGGGTTAAAAATCCAGGTAAGGCTGATTTTAAATGCCTGAATACGGGGTGGGCGTTTTCGCCATTAACATCAATTTTGCTCATCATCACAAAATCAACACCGTAGTTAATTAAACAACCTTGCGCTATTTCTTTTGCGCCGCCAGGCTCTTGTTTGCCGAATTGATTGCACGGAAAACCAATAATTACTAACCCTTGATCAGCGTATTTTGCATGTAATTGTTGTAAACCTTCGTACTGTGGAGTGAAGCCACATTTACTGGCAGTGTTGACAATTAACACAACTTTGCCTGCGAAATCTGAAAAATCAATGCTTTGGCCTTGCAGATTGCTGGCTGAAAGTTGATAGAAGTCGTTCATGTTGCTCTCTTGTTATTGTTGTTTGTTAAATTCTATCCTGAGTTGTGACAGACATACAGCTTAAATTATCATCATATTGCATAGACCATTTTATTTTAACTTGCATGATTAAAGCTTGTGAGTAAATGTTCAATCAATAATCGCACTCTGTACGGCATTAAATCTTTACGTGGATACACTAACCAAGAGGCATTGTCTGTTACCTGAAACTCATCAAGTAAGGTAATTAGTTGCCCGTTTTCAATATACTTATCAACAATATCAGTGGCTAAATGGGCAATGCCCAAGCCTGCTAATGTCGCAGATAATAGTGCGCGCGGATGGTTACTGCGCCAGTTGCCGGCAACTTTTACCTCTTTAATATCGCCGGCAAAATTAAATCGCCAACGTTTCCCCATGGCAATTAAGCAATTATGAGCGGTTAATTGTTGAGGCGTAGTTGGGGTTGGGTGATGTGCTAAATATTCTGGACTGGCAACGAGAGTCATGATTCGCGGGCTAAGTGGTCGTGCAATTAAGTTAGAGTCTTGCATGCGGCCAAAACGGATCGCTAAATCAAAACCTTCTTCAACTAAGTCGACATTACGATTGTTGAAGTCCATATCTACTTCAACCTCAGGGTAGCGTTTTACAAACTCAACAATTTTAGGTGCTACATGACATGCAACAAATTCACCAGCACCAGAAATTCTAATGATCCCTTTGGGTTTACGTTGCTCACCTTGCAGTTGATTATTAGCATCAATTAGCTCTTGTTTAATTGCTTTGAGCTTTACGGCATATTCGCGGCCGGCATCGGTGAGGCTTATTTTTCGGGTAGTACGTTGAAATAGCAATGAGCCTAAGCGGTTTTCAAGTTGCTGTACTTGGCGGCTAATATGTGAAGTTGATACTTCCATGACTTTGGCTGCTTTGGTAAAGCTGCCATGTTCAACCACATGTAAAAATTCATCAAGGCCATGCCACATAATTTAGTTCTCAAATATTAAGTAATTATAGTTTATACCATCTATTGTTGCAGCTGTGCAAAAGTGATTCTCTGAGCTTAGTCTTTAAATTAATGCTTAAATCCCTACAATTAGATGGTCACCAAATTTTAGCTCACACTAAATAATGAGCATCTCTAAGCAATGGAGCAAGCATGTTAAATTTCAGTTTTGCAAACCCAACCAAAATTCATTTCGGCGAACAACAAATCGCTTTAATTAAAAATGAGATCCCTGCAGACGCAAAAGTATTAGTTACTTATGGTGGCGGCAGTATTAAAAGTAATGGCGTCTATGATCAAGTCGTCGATGCGTTAAGTGAACATACGTGGTTTGAGTTTGCCGGTATTGAGCCTAACCCAAGTTATCAAACATGTATGAAAGCCGTTGCTTTGGTTAAAGAAAAGCAAGTTGATTACATTCTTGCAGTTGGTGGTGGTTCAGTCGCTGATGGTAGTAAATTTATTGCCGCAGCAGCTAATTATGACGGCGAGCCATGGGATATTTTATCAAAAGGTGGCGAGATTAAATCTGCTATTGCTCTTGGTGTGGTATTAACGTTACCTGCAACGGGCTCTGAGTCAAACGGCAATAGTGTTGTTTCAAATCTTGACACTCACGAAAAACTTGCATTTGCTAGTCCATTTGTATTGCCAAAATTTGCAGTACTCGACCCTGCAGTGACTTTTTCATTGCCTGAGCGCCAAGTGGCGAACGGTATTGTTGATGCATTTGTGCATACTATGGAGCAGTATTTAACCTACGATGTAGGTGCTAAGCTGCAAGACCGTTTCGCTGAAGGTATTTTAATGACCTTAATCGAAGAGGGCCCTAAAGCGTTCAGTGAGCCTGATAACTATCAAGTACGTGCAAATATTATGTGGTCAGCAACGATGGCATTAAACGGCTTAATTGGAGCGGGTGTACCACAAGATTGGTCCACTCATATGTTGGGCCATGAAATGACTGCGATGTATGGCCTTGACCACGCGCAAACGCTTGCGATTGTATTACCTCGTATGATGGCTGAGCAAACAGAAACTAAGCGCGGTAAAATCTTACAGTACGCAGAACGCGTTTTAGGATTAGATATCAGTGATGAAGATGCAGCAATTGAACAAGCAATTAATGCAACTGAAGCGTTTTTTCACAGTGTGAATATGCCAACGCGTTTAAGTGATTATAACTTAGGCGAAGAAGTCGCTGATAAAATTGTTGAGCAACTTGAACGCCACGGTATGACGGCTATTGGCGAACGTGGTCAGGTCACTCTAGATAAAAGCCGTGCTATTTTATTAGCCAGCGTTTAAAGCTACTTTTAGCGCATTACTAATGTGCTAATTTAAGATCAAAAATAAACCCATACCAACCAGTGTTGTGTAGTAAATGTTGTGCGTTTTATACGCGACAATAATGGCTGCTATTGCCGCACTGAGGTATGGGTTTTGCCAATCTAAATTTATTCCCTCATCTGTTACAAACACTATAGGTACCCAAATCGCGGTAAGTACCGCCGGTGCGCTAAAACTTAGAAACTGCTGCATTTTCGGGCCAACTTTAAATGGTAGGTCACGATGTAAAAATAAGTAACGGGTAAAAAAGGTAATACACGCCATAAGTAAAATAGTGCTCATCATCAGTTATGCTCCAATTTATCTTGGATACGGCTAATAAGGTAACCGATAGTCATCGCCGATAGTGCCGCGGCTACTAACCATAGTTCAAACCCCTGGCTTTTTAAAACGGTAGCGACAACACCAGCGCTTACAACCGTTGCCAATGTAGCGAGATTTTTAATACCAGGAATTACTAATGCAATAAAAGTTGCAGCAATAGCAAAGTCTAAGCCTAAATTAGTGAGATCAGGTAGCAGACTGCCCGCTACGATGCCAATTAATGTCCACAAGTTCCAAGTAATATAAAAGCTAAAGCCGGCACTGAGCGCGTAGATCAAGCGAGTTTTAGTTCGATAAGCTTTGCGATGATGGGAAAACGCAAACAGCTCATCAGTGAGTACAAAGCTTACCGGTAAGCGCCAACGCAGCGGCTGATCAATCACTTTATGACGCACCGCTAAGCCGTATAAAAAGTGCCGTGAGCTAATTATGAAGGTGGTGAATAAAATAGTTAATAAAGGCGTATTGCCAGCCATTAGCTCTATAGCGACTAGTTGGGCGGAACCGGCAAACACTAATAATGACATAGCTTGGGTTTCAAATGCGCTAAAGCCATTTTGTATTGCCAGTGAACCACATAAAATCCCCCAGGGGATCACTGCTAAACACAGTGGTAGCATATCTAAAAAGCCTTTTAGGAGTGCGCGTTTGGTGCTAAGTGTCATTAATATTATTCATTACGGTAATTAATGCCCTTAGTCTGCCATAGATCAATTAACCCTGAACAGCAAAGATGCTAAATTAACAAAAGTTTGAAATAATAAGCTTTTACGCAAAAGAGGTTAAGCATGCATAAAATTAAAGTATGGGATGGGTTTATTCGCAGTTTCCATTGGTTGTTAGTTATTGCAATTGCGGCGCTGTATTTTAGTGCTGAAGAAGGCATGATGGAATTACACTTTGTGGCTGGCTTTTTCACCTTAGCGCTACTAGTAACACGCCTTATTTGGGGCTTGATTGGTAGCAAAACAGCTAAGTTAAGTGCATTGTTTCATTTACCTAGCGCAGCACTAAAATCATTTAAACAAACAGATAATAAACCTGGCCATGGCGCAGCGGGCAGCTACATGGTGTTGGCATTTTTTATTTTATTACTGGCGCAGTTAGTAAGCGGCTTAATGACCACTGATGACATTTTGACAGATGGCCCATTAGTGCAGTATGTATCAAGTAATGTAGTTGAATGGGCCGGCTGGGTGCATCATAAAAACTTTGATTTATTGTTGTACGCGATTATTCTCCATATTGTGGCAATTGTAATTTATCGCATTAAAGGCAAAAATTTAGTCAAAGCAATGGTTACGGGCTATGCCGCTGAAAAAAATAATGATAGTAATGAAGAGCTAACAAAATCACCGTGGACTGCGATAATTATTTTTGTCGTTGTATTTGCGGCATTACTGATGACATGGGGCGCAGAACCTGTGGCTTACTTGTTTAGTTAAACGGTTCAACAGATCAAAAACGGCGCTAATTAAGCGCCGTTTTAGTTTTAAGATGATCGCATTAAAGATTAGTCTTTAAATGATGTGTGGCAATCTTTACAGCCTTTAGCCCATGGGCCAAATGCTTTAGCAATTACTTTTTTATCACCTGTTTGCGCGGCAACGGCTAGTTCATCAGCATATTGTTGGAATGCTACCGCTTTTTTCATAAAGGTTTCGTTATCGCTCCAAATAGCAGGTAATGCAGATGTTTCGCCTTTATCACTGCCTGCAACGAATGCTTCCCATGGCATTTTTGATAATGCAGCGGCATTATTTGCACGGTGCTTAAAACGCTCAGCATCAAAAGGTACTTTGCCCTTTAGCATGTCACCCATATCACCAATTTGGACACGGATCATTGAAAACGCCGCTTGGCGGTACTCAATGGCGTCACTAGGCTCTTCAAATACAGAGTTTGCTGTTGCACCAAATGTTAGTGCACAAAGTGTTGCACCTAAAAATAATTGCTTTAACTTCATTCCTTTTGCCCCTTATATGTAATTCATTGCTTGTATAGCAGCTGTTGTATATCAGCAAGTCAGATTATTCAAGTGTATTGCGGTTAAACTGAACTGTTATTGAATTATAAAACTAAGATCATGCCTTAATTATTTATATCAATGTCAGCAAAGATCATTCCTCTGCGCATACTACGGGTTGCTAAAAATACTTCACCCAGTAATGACATAAATGCACAAATAAGTAGTGCCATTGCGCCAACAAAACAACTGCCGATGGAAACACCTAAATTAACTGATTGGATATGAGACAAAAATAACAGCATGACCACGGCGCAAACAAGTACCGCACTTAATACACTTAAACTAAAGGCAATATGGATACAGCGAGAGCGTTTCAGCAGTGCTCGTAGCTCGGTTGTTAGCGATGAATTAAACTCTTCATCGGTACTTACCTTTAATTTTCGTTCAAGTTGACGAGCACGGTCGGTAATTCGAGCTAAGCGATTAGATAAAACGCCCAGCGTAGCAGCAATACCAGTAATTAAAAAAACCGGCGCAACGGCTGTTTGGATTACTTTTGCCATTGTTAAAATATTTATAACATCAGAGTTCATTGGTTCCCTTTTAGGTATATTGGTGTGCTTTAGTTCTATTTGTTTACAAACATTTACATTTTCACTTTTCAGTTTTTAAACATTAAAAACAGATGTTTAGTGTTATTTTTTCGGTTTTCTATTTGCCTTTGTAATTTTAATGTAATCGAGTTGTTGTTATTTTGGGTGTTGAAGTTCTATATTAGTCTCGCACTTAATTTATGATCACCAATAAATACAATAATACATAACATATCCTAGGGGAAATCATGTCTAAGAATCTAATAAAAAGAACGGCGGTTGCAACCGCTGTAACAAGTATCTTAGTTACAGGCGCTGTAAATGCAAATACAATAAATAACAGCGTACTTAAGCATACCAGCTACACGCCAGTATCACAGACCGATATTGTAAATAAAAATCAACCATCAGCATACCTTGTTGTTTTAAAAACAAAAACAGCAGCTGATATGATGGAGCAGGGTGTCTACAATGTTTCTGATGCTCGTCAGAGCTATAATCAAGTTGCAACGTTACAAAGCCAAGTTCAAGATAAGCTATTTACCCTTGATAGCAATGTAAAAGTACTTGGTTCAACTAAAATTTTGGCGCCGACGTTAATTGTTCAAGCAAGCCAAGGTGCACTAGATAGAATTGCAAAAGACTCGCGTGTAGAGCGTGTTTTACCTATGTTTGATTACGACCTTCATGTTGCAGCAACTGCTGACTACATCAAAGCGTCACCATTAGTAACAAATGGTACAGTAACAGGTGCAACGCAAACTGTTGCAGTACTAGATACAGGTATTGATTATACTCACAAAATTTTTGGTGGTGAAGGAACTGTTGAAGCTTATGAAGCAGCTCAAGCAGATCCAACTGCAGTGACTTGGCCACAAGGTCAAGTTATGGGTGGTTATGACTTCATGCGTGATGATGCTGATCCAATTGAAAATGATCCAGCTACTCCAACAGAAGAAGATGCAGCAACTAGCCATGGTACATCTGTATCTCACTCTGTCACTGGTATTGCACCAGCGGTGGAGCTATACGTGTATTCAGTGTGTGGCGGTGGTTGTCCAAGTGCAGCACAGGTTTCGGCATTAGAAGCCGCTATGGATCCAAATGGTGATGGTGATTCAGAAGACCGAGTTGATGTAATCAATATGTCTTTAGGTGGAGAGTTTGGTGACACATACATCGGTGGTGGTACGCAGTTTTTAATTCAGCAAGCCGTAGATGCAGGTGTGAACGTTGTTATTTCTGCTGGTAATGATGGTGATAACCCATTCCGCATTGGCGGTCCTTCTACGACGCCAAATGCACTCTCTGTTGGCGCGATGACGCATCCTGCAAATGATGTTGGCGTTGCATCTGGCACTGTTGAAGGTGCAGAGACCACAATTCAGCCGTCAGGTTTTGGTCCACAAACTGCGTTTGTAATGACAGATGCCGATGCTGAAGTTGTTTACCCTGAAGAAAACCAAAATGGCTGCGTGGCATTTTCTGCTGAAACTGACTTTACTGGCAAAGCGGTAATTATTGACCGTGGTGCCTGTAATTTCACTCAAAAAGTATTAAGCGCTCAAGATCGTGGTGCTAAGTTTGTATTTGTAGCAAATAATGTTGATGATGGTACGCCTGCGCCAATGGGTGGCTTTGATGCAGCAGTAACAATTCCTAATGTCGGTATTAATTTTGCTGCAGGGGCAGCAATGAAAGCTGCTTTAACAGCCGGTGAAATGCCAACATATAGCATAACGATTGAACGTAAAGTGCTAGCGGGTGCAGTTGCATCGTTCTCATCTCGTGGTCCATCAATGGATGGTTTACTAAAACCTGAAATTACAGCGCCAGGTACTGATATCATGGTAGCGGCAACTGGTACACAAGATCAATTAGCACCCGCAACAGGTACTTCATTTTCAGGTCCGATCACTGCTGGTGCTGTTGCATTAGTTCGTGAAGCGCATCCAGATCGTACTGCACTTGAAATTAAAGCGACAATCATGAATGCGGCTGACTTAAATATAACCGTAGAGCCGATTAGTACTAACCCAGATTCTCCACTTGCACCAATTAGTTCTATCGGTGCAGGCTTAGTAAATGTTGACAAAGCTGTTAACTTACCTGTTGCGGCATGGGTTGAAGATGAAACATTCAAAACTAAACAAGCGGCGCTATCGTTCGGTTTAGAACGCATGACAGAAACAACCAGCTTTACAAAAACAGTGACGCTGAAAAACTTCTCTGATGCAGACAAAACATATGACCTTCGTATTGAAGAGCGTTATATGAATGATGTGGATACAGGTGCTGTTAGCTTTGATATTCCACGTAGTGTAACTGTTGCGGCAAATACGGTAACAACATTCGAAGTAACCATGACAGTTGATCCATCTAAACTTCATGAGTGGACATTAGAAAACCCATTTAGCCAAGATGATCTAGCTGCTCGTAGTCCGTCACTGACAATGGCTGAGTTTGATGGTGCGCTGGTATTTGATGATACTTCAACAGCCGACACAGATCATGACTTGCACATTGTTTACCATGCGATACCTAAAGCCGGTGCTGAATTAGCTTTTTCATATGAAGAAGTTAATGGTGTTGGTGAGTTGGTTGTAACCAATGTGGGGGCGACTACGATATTACCAACTGCAGAATCAGTGGTTGCTACAAGTGAAGAGAACCGCGACGCTGACTTTGATATTCTCTCAACTACATTTGCTGCTTATACGTCTGAGACATGTGAGTCAGGTGTGTTCATTACATCTTCAATTCAATTACGAGATGAAATTACCCACATGCGTCAAATCGGTGTTCGTATGAATCTCGATATTGATAATGATGGTGTTTATGATCACTTTATGATGAATATTAATGATGTTGGCCGTGATGCAGCAATACCTGGGCGCAGCCGTACATTAATTGGTGAAATCGATGCCGCAGGTGAGGATGTGTGGCAGTGGGGTACACCGATGTATCATGCTGCTGGTGAAGATACAGTGACCTTCTCTGGATGTAGTAATTTGTTAGGCTTAGATGCAAATATGCTGGGCAGCACAATTAACATTGCAGCTTCAGTTGGTTATCCAAATTATCAAGCCGGTGTGTTCTCTGAAACCGATAGTGTAGTTGGTTCTACTGTGTTTACAGGTAATCCGGTGGTTACTTTGGAATCGACAGAAGACGCTGACACTAAATTATCTGAACTTGCTCCAGGTCAGAAGGCTGTAATTAGAGCTGATGGTAATTTCGCATTGACCTCAGCTACAGGGACAGATGTATATACTAATTCAGTAACTGGTGTTCCGGCTGTTCCAGCTGTGCCTAATCTCGTTGTAGAAGAGTTTACAATTAATGAAACTGCACTTGATGGTATTACTATTGGTAGACTTAGTTTTGAAGATACTCCAGCACTACGTATAACAAACTTTACTGTTGTGAGTATGTCTGCTCCAGGCTTAATGATTGATGCTGAAACTGGCGATATCATGGTTGAAGATACGAGTATGTTGGATTTTGAGTCTGACATTAAAGAAATCATTTTAACAGTGAAGGCGACTGATTTACTTGGTACTGAATCTGCAGCAGCCGATATTAAAGTAACGATTACCAATGATGCAGATGAGTTACCAGTTGTAGCAAAAGGGCAAAATTTCAGTATTATTGAATCCGCAGCCGAAGGTACAGTGATTGGCATGCTTGATCATAGTTTGTTTGAAAGTGCGGCAACAATGGTTACTGGTGGTACGGTTGCAAACACAAACTTAATTAGTATTAATAATAAGGGTGAGCTAGTTGTCACTGGCAGCCTAAGTTATTATGCAACTCCAACTATGACTCTTGATGTAACAGTAATGGATGACAGCGGCTTAGAGTCTGAGGTTGTGCAAGTTATGTTGAATGTAACCGCCGATCCTAAATCTCATGCCCCAGTCATTGAGGGTGGTCAAAAATTCAGAACTGATGAAAATGTTGCCATTGGTACCGTGTTGGGTCAATTGGTATTCTCAGACCCTGATATGGATATTTCGCCAATTACTCGTTTTATTGTATCTGGAACAACATTAGTTAGTGTTCAGTTAGATGGTTCAATTGTGACTATGGGTGAAATTGACTATGAGTTTGATAAAGAGATTGTTTTCAGTGTTCAAGCTGAAGATAGCAAAGGTTATGTATCGAAAGCGGTAAGTGTTGAGATTGACGTTAACAATCTACGTGCGAACGATGATGACGACAATGATAGCTCTGGTTCGCTAGCGTGGTTAACGCTGCTTGTAGCACCGTTTGCATTTATGCGTCGCCGTAAACAAAAGTAGTAATATAGCCTCTAAAGGCATATAGCTTTAGTTAAAATACCGCCATTGGGCGGTATTTTTTTTGTTTTAAATTTATTGTTATTACCTAAAATGGTTACATTTTTTGTTTCAATGTTGTTTTTTTGTTTCTTGCTGGTGTAGTATTCGGGACTTAATGTTTCTTTTTGGGAGCATTTAATAACAATAATCTCATCAGAGGAATTTATGTCTAACAAGTTAATAACAAAAACAGCCTTATCAATTGCAGTATCATCAGCACTAATGGCGGCATCGGTAAATGCACAAACAGTGCAAGCAGCACACAGTATTACCGCTCTCAATAATTTCTCTACAGCTACATTTAATGAAACCGATGTTAAAGAACAGTTACCATCAGCTCATATGATTGTGCTAAGAGCGACAACCGCTGCCGATCTAATGGCGCAAGGTATTTATCAAATAGGTGACAGCCGTGCAACCATTGCACAAATTGAGCAAGTGCAAAGTGCAGTGACAATTGAACTAAGTAGTCTAGATTTTGGTACAAAAGTAATTGGCCAAACTAAAGTGCTGGCGCCTACTTTGATTGTACAAGCAAGTCCTGAGGCGTTAGAAAAAATTGCCCGTGACTACCGAGTTGAGAAAGTGCTGCCAATGTATGATTATGAATTACATGTCGCCGCATCTGCAGATTATTTAAAAGCTTCACCATTGGTTGCAAATGGGGTTGTAACAGGTAAAGGTCAAACGGTAGCGGTACTGGATACAGGTGTTGACTACACGCACAACGTTTTTGGTGGTGCTGGTACCGTAGAGGCGTATGACGCAGCTCAAGCTGATCCTACTTCTGTAGCTTGGCCGCAAGGCATCGTACATGGTGGCTACGACTTTATTCGTGACGATGCTGATCCAATTGAACATGATCCTGTAGTCGTGATCCCCGATGTTGATGAACCGACCAGTCATGGTACGTCTGTTTCTCACTCTGTTACTGGAATTGCTCCTGAAGTAGAGTTATATGTGTACTCAGTGTGTGGTGGTGGTTGTCCAAGTGCAGCACAAGCATCAGCATTAGAAGCGGCAATGGATCCTAATGGTGATGGCGATATCTCTGACCGCGTAGATGTTATTAATATGTCTTTAGGTGGCGAGTTTGGTGGCACTGAAACTGACGGAGGTACTCAATACTTAATTCAAAAAGCGGTTGATTTAGGTGTAAATGTTGTTATCTCAGCAGGCAATGATGGCGATCATCCTTTTCGTATTGGGGGACCAAGTACCACGCCAAACGCACTTGCAGTTGGTGCGATGACGCATCCAACATTAGATATTGGGATTGCTTCAGGTACCGTGCTTGGAGAAGAGGTTGTTTTTCAAGTTTCAGGTTTTGGTCCGCAAACCGCATTTGCTATGGCAGATACCGATGCTGAACTTGTTTACCCAACCGCAAATCAAAATGGCTGTGAAGCATTTTCAGAAGACACCGATTTTAATAATAAAGCGGTGCTTATAGATCGTGGTGAATGTAATTTCACGAAAAAAGTACTGCATGCACAACAGCGCGGCGCATCGTTTGTATTTATTGCAAATAACGAAGATGACGGTACTCCTGCTTCAATGGGTGGATTTGATGCCACGGTTACTATCCCAAATATTGGCATTACTTATGCTGCCGGGGCAGCGATAAAAGCGGAGCTTAAAGCATCAGGCAAGGCTGCATATAGCTTAGTTGTTGAGCGTAAAGTAACATCAGGTGCTGTGGCAACCTTTTCATCGCGCGGTCCATCAATGGATGGTTTATTAAAACCTGAAATCACAGCGCCAGGTACAAGCATTATGGTTGCAGCAACTGGTACGCAAGATCAACTAGCTCCAGCTTCAGGTACATCCTTTTCAGGACCGATTACTGCCGGTGCGGTTGCGTTAGTACGCGCAGCACACCCACAGCGTAATGCCTTTGAAATTAAAGCAACATTAATGAATACGGCAGATCTAAATGTGACTAATGAGCCGCTTAGCACAAATCCAGATTCTGAATTAGCACCAATTAGTATGATTGGTGCTGGTTTAGTTAACGTTGAAAAAGCGGTTAATCTGCCTGTTGCAGCATGGGTTGATAATACCGAGTTTAAAACTAAACAAGCGGCATTATCGTTTGGCTTAGAAAATTTTACTGGCGTTAGGTCAATCAGCAAAACAGTCACCGTGAAAAATTTCTCGACACAAGAAAAAACCTACAAATTACGGACTGAAGCACGTTACGCAAATGATAAAAACAGCGGTGCAATCAGTTGGGATATTCCAGCCAGCGTAACAATTCCCGCAGGTCAAACTACAGAGTTTGATGTAACGCTAACGGTTGATCCTAGTAAATTGCACGAGTGGAAACTGGAAAACCCATTTGATGCCGAGTCGGTAGCTGCACGAAGCGCCGCATTAACGCTCGCAGAGTTTGACGGCGCCTTAGTGTTTGACGATGTGGATGATACTGATTCAGATTATGCGCTACATGTTGTTTATCATGCGCTACCAAAAGCGGCTAGTGAATTAAGTATTGCTCCGGAAGTGGTTGGTAATGAGATGCAACTTATCGTTGAGAATACCGGGGCAACAACAGTTTCAACAATGACAGAAAATATTGTTGCAACTGGTAAAGTTAAGTCAGCAGCAGAGGCACCGTTCAATATTCTTGCAACGACATTCAATGCAATAGCAGCTGAAGGATGTGAATCTGGTGTATTAGTTACAGCATCGATTCAGTTACGTGATGAGATCACTCATGTATTCCAAGCAGGTTATCGTTTAGATATAGACACCAACAACGATGGTGCCTATGACTTCCTTATGCAGAACTACAATGACCGAGGTCGTAAAACGACTTCGCCAGGGCGTTCACGTACTGTTATTGGTACTATCGATGACGCTGGCGCAGAAACGCTTCGGTTTTTGACACCGTTATATCAATCAGCTGGTGCAGATACCATTACCTTCTCGGTATGTAGCAGCACACTGGGGTTAACACGTGATAATTTAGGTGATCCGTTAAATATTAAGGCATCTGTAGGCTATCCATCTTATGGTGGCGGCGTGTACTTTGAAACAGATAGTCTAGTTGGCGCTACGACCTTTAGTTCTTCAGCGTCAGTGAGTTTAACTGCGGTGGATGGCAGTGATACAGTCGTAAATCAACTTGCGCCAGGTGAAAAAGCGATTGTGAATGCTAGTGCGCCATTTGCTTTTACAGCATCGTCATTACAAGATGTACTGAAATTAGTGACTGCTGAAGACTTAGTGTTACCAAAAACGCAGGCTCCTAAGCTTGCAAATGCATCATTTGATGTTGTTGAAAATGCGGAAAACGGCCATCTCGTTGGCACCTTGAGTGTTGTGGAATCAGATAGAGATTTAGCGATTGCTGAGTTTTATGTGCAATCGCAAACTCATCAAGGCTTTAGTGTTGATAATAAAGGGCAAATTCTTGTATCAAACAGCGAGTTAGTTGATTTTGAAGTTGGTAAGCACATCGCTGAACTAGTCGTTGTTGCCATCGATACTTTGGGAAATACATCAGAGCCTGCTGTTATTACTATTAACATTACCAATGTTGCAGATGAAGCGAGCGAAGTAACCCCAATTATAAATTCTGGCCAAGTATTCTCTGTTGCAGAAAACACCCTAGTAGCTACCGCATTTGCTCAATTAGCTTTCACAGATCCAGATAACAGTTCAATCACTATGTTTACTGTAGCGGGAAGTGATGCAATCACGATTGATAATACGGGGATGCTAACCGTTGCTCAACTACTTAATTTTGAAGAGCAAAGTACTATTACGTTAGAGATAGTCGCAATTGATGAAGATGGTCATCAGTCAGCTGCTGAAATTGTGACGATTAACGTGTTAAATGTCGCTGATGAAGGAGCAGAAGTTGCGCCAATTATCGAAGCCGGGCAAACTTTTAAAGTGCAAGAAAATGCCGTGGTAGGCACTGTGATTGGTCAAATACGTGCTATTGATCCAGATACAGCAGTAACACCAATTGTAAGCTACACAGTGGCAGGTCATAACGGTATTGCAATTGATGAACTTGGCCAAATCACAGTGGTGGGTGACGTTGATTATGATGCAACACCTGAGATAAAGCTGATGGTTAGTGCAACGGATAGTGCTGGTAATCAATCTGCAGCTGTTGAAGTAACAATCACTGTAGCGCAAGACGCATTAGAAAACACGCCAGTTATTGCTGATAAACAACGCTTTAGTGTTGATGAAAATACAGCGCTTGGCACTGTGATTGGTAAACTTAACTTTAGTGATCCAGATGCTGATGTAAGTCCTGTTACTAAGTTTATTGTGTCAGGCACTGACTTAGTCACTGTTAATGCTGCGGGTGAAATTGTTGTTGCAGGTAGTATTGATTATGAATATGAGCGTAACTTTACATTTAGTGTTATCGCTGTTGATAGTGCGGGTAATAACTCTAAAGCTGTTGCTGTTGAAGTACGAGTAAAGAATATTGTGGGCAAAGATGACGATAATAATGACGGTGACAGCGGTTCACTAGCATGGTTAACATTGCTTATTGCACCATTTGCATTTATGCGCCGCCGTAAATAAAAGTAATTGTTTAGTTAGTCATTTTAATTATCAGTGACTAACGAGCAAAGTTAATCAAACAAAGGGAGCTTAGGCTCCCTTTTTACATTGCTTTACAAACTAATATAGGTAATCAACAGCTAGTTAGATATATTGCTAGTAGTGGAATAATAATAACTCTAGGGAATACTATGAAAACACGTCAATCATTTGCGTTAGCGGCTTTGTCGTTAGCTATTTTAGCGGGCTGTAATAAAGCCCCAGAACAAAATAATATAAAATCCGAGGCTGTACAGAGTGAAGCTGCAGTGGTTAATGTAACTGCACCGGTAGCCAATAAGATCCCTTTCGAAATGACTATTCATGGTGATACGCGCACCGATAATTACTATTGGATGCGTGACGATGCACGAAAAGATGCAGCTGTCATAGCACACCTTAATGCAGAAAATACCTATACTGATGCGATGCTAAAGCATACTAAAGCTTTACAAACTACTTTGTTTGAAGAGTTAAAAGGGCGCATTCAAAAAGATGATGACTCCGTGCCAACTAAAAGTGGCGATTATTATTATTCATCGCAAACGCGAGGGGATAATGAATACCCGACTTATGTTCGCAGTAGCGATGATAAGGGCACTGATCAACACGTTATATTAGATGTAAATGAGTTGGCAAAAGGCCATGACTATTTCGCGGCAACAGGTTTATCTGTCAGCCCAAATGGTCACTTATTAGCATATGGTGAAGACACGGTAAGTCGACGAATCTACTCTATTTTAGTGAAAGATTTAAAGACCGGTAAATTACTAGAAGATAAGCTCGAAGGGACAGATGGTGATATCGTCTGGGCGAATGATAATAAAACTTTTTATTACATTAAAAAAGACTTACAGACATTGTTAGGTTATCAGGTTTATCGCCATACCTTAGGTACGTCACAAGCACAAGATGAGTTAGTGTACGAAGAGACTAACACAAGTTATTACACTGGCCTTGGTAAGAGTAAAGACAAACAAGAAATTTATATTTGGCATGGCAGTACTAACGCTTCAGGTGTGTCGGTAATTGATGCTAATGACGTCAAGGCGCAGCCAAAGCGCTTAATTGAACGTGAAGAAAACCTAGAATATGATATTGCTAAACTCGGTGATACTTATTACATAGTCACTAACCTTAACGCAGTAAACTTTCAGCTAATGACGGTGGATAAAGATAAAGCGCACGACAAAGCGAATTGGCAAACACTGATCGCCGCGCGTGATGATATTAAGCTTGAAGGCATCGATTTGTTCACTGATCATTTAGTGTATAAAGAGCGTGAAATGGGGCAATCTCGTTTAACGATACGCAACTTAAAGTCGGGTGATGAACAGCAGCTGAGCTTTAATGACAGCAGTTATATGGTCAGAACATATGGTAATAATGAATTAGATAGCGAAAGCTTACGAGTATATTATGCCAGTATGACGACGCCTGGTTCATCGTATGATATTGATTTGAATAGCACAACGAAAACACTGTTAAAACAGCAACAAGTGATCGGTGATTTTAATGCCGATAATTATGCATCGGAGCGACTATTTATTACTGCGCGAGATGGCGTAAAAGTACCGGTGAGTTTAGTTTATCGCAAAGATAAATTCAAAAAAGATGGCACTAATCCATTGTTACAATATGGCTATGGGTCGTATGGGGTAACCATGGATCCAAGTTTTTCTAGTAGTCGTTTGAGTTTACTTGATCGAGGCTTTGTATTTGCTATCGCGCATATTCGTGGCTCGCAGATGCTCGGTCGTCCTTGGTATGAAGATGGCAAGCTACTCAATAAAAAGAATACTTTTAATGACTTTGTTGATGTAACCAAAGGCTTAGTTACCCAGCAGTATGGTGCGCAAGATAAAATATTCGCGATGGGCGGCAGTGCGGGCGGCTTATTAATGGGCGCCGTGGCAAACCAAGCACCAGAGCTTTATCAGGGGATGGTTGCGGCTGTGCCATTTGTTGATGTAGTGACCACTATGTTAGATGCGAGCTTACCATTAACAACCAACGAGTACGGCGAGTGGGGCAACCCAAATGACAAACTATATTATGATTATATGCTGTCTTACTCACCGTACGATCAAGTGAGTAAACAAGCGTATCCAAATATGTTGGTCACCACAGGTTTGCATGATTCTCAAGTGCAATATTTTGAACCAGCAAAATGGGTTGCAAAATTACGTGAGTTTAAAACCGATGATAATAAACTACTGTTTAAAATTGATATGGAAGCAGGCCATGGTGGCGCATCTGGGCGTTTTAAAAGCCTTCAAGATACAGCTCTAAATTATGCATTTATCTTAGATCTAGCTGGTATTAAAAAGTAATAACTGATTTTAGTGTTTTACAATTAAGGCGTGACTTAGGTTACGCCTTAATTTTTTGTCTAAATTAAGTGTTGTGGTTTTGCACACTTGCTCGAGCTTAGCAGTATCGACGACGCTGATTAAAATCTAGACATTAAGACTGAAAAAGGTCAGCATATAGGTATTAACGAAATAAGGAGATGGTAATGGAAGATAATCAACAGGTTGAATCAGTTATAACGAGTAAAGATGAGCGTATGTGGGCGATGTTATGTCATTTAAGCGCATTAGCCGGATTTATTATACCTATGGGTAGTATCATCGGTCCGCTGATTGTCTGGTTAATAAAAAAAGACGAAATGCCATTAGTGGCTGAACATGGGCGTAAATCGCTTAACTTTCAAATCACTATGTTCATAGCATATATAGTGTGTTTGATTTTGATGTTTGCAGTTATCGGGGTAATTTTATTACCTATAGTCGCTATTTTCTCGTTTATTATGGTGGTGATTGGCGCAATCAAAACTAATGACGGTAAAGAGTTTAACTACCCATTTAGCTTACAATTGATAAAATAAACTACTCTTCATTTTTATCAAACCCAGCAAATGCTGGGTTTTTTATATGCATTAATAAAGGCTTAGATGGCTTATTTAACTCTGTTCTTTACTGCGTTTATTTCGGCAACATTATTGCCAAGCTCATCAGAAGTGGTACTCACAGCAATGGTGACCAAAGGAGAATATTTACTTTGGTTGTTATGGCTCAGTGCCACAGTTGGTAACGTACTAGGTAGTTGCGTTAATTACTGGTTAGGCACGCAAGTCATACGTTTTAAGGATCGGAAATGGTTTCCCGTGTCACAGGCAAGTATCGATAAGGCTGCAGAGCGCTTTGAAAAGTATGGTGTTTATAGCCTGTTGTTGGCATGGCTACCAATTATTGGTGATCCGCTAACAGTTGTAGGAGGCATTTTTAAAGTGCGCTGGTGGACATTTTTATGGCTGGTTACCCTTGGCAAAGGCGCACGTTACTTGCTTGTACTAGCCTTTGCCGTTGGGCTGGATAAGTTGCTTTAAGCTTTACTCCAATCGAGTGTTAGCGATACTGAATCTGCAAAACGCAAAGCGTGAGGTTTATCAACTCGCACTTTTGCATAATTCACGCTGCTATGGCTATGGCAAACACTGAGTATTTCTGCCACTAGTTTTTCAAGCAATAAAAAGTGACCTTGTTCAACAATACTAATCACTTCTTTGGTGATCACTTTATAATTAAGTGCTTGTTCAACTTGATCCGTTTCACAGGCTTGCTCTGCAGGATAGTGAATTTCTAAATTGATCACTACATCCTGCTTTTTCTCACGTTCATCGGGATTAAAGCCAATAAAAGTGCGCAGCCGTAAGTTAGTTACATGGATAATTGCATTGGCCATAGGATTAGCCTTTTACAAGTTGTAAAAACTCATTGCGGGTTTTTGGATCGGCTCTGAAGTTACCTAGCATTACCGACGTACGCATACTTGAGTTTTGTTTTTCAACCCCACGCATCATCATACACATATGTTTTGCTTCCACTATTACACCAACGCCTTTAGCACCGGTGACTTCTTCAACCGCTTTAGCGATTTGATGAGTCAGTTGTTCTTGAATTTGAAAGCGGCGTGCAAACATATCAACAATACGCGCAAATTTCGATAAACCCAGCACTTTGCCGTTAGGAATATAAGCAATATGACAGCGCCCTACAAATGGTAATAAATGATGTTCACACATCGAATAAAGCTCTATATCTTGAATTAAAACCATGTCATCTGCATCAGAAGTAAATACCGCATTATTGGTAATTTCTTCTAATGTTTGACGATAGCCTTTGGTCAAATATTCCATCGCTTTGGCGGCGCGTTTTGGCGTGTCTAATAGGCCTTCACGTTGTGGATCTTCACCTACAGCAGTAATAATTTCGTGGTAACTATTTTTTAATTGATCGTGCATAAATTTCTCGATTAATCCGTTATTTTAAATGTCTGCCACCATCTACGGGTAAAGAACGTCCCGTGATGTAATGGCTGCTAAGCAATAAATCGACGCTGTTTATAATTTCGCGACAACCGGGCTCGATGCCCATTAATGATTTTTTAAGGGTTTTTTCTCGGTACTCATCGCTATCGTGATCATTAAAAATAATTAATGAAGGGGCGATAGCGTTCACTTTAATATTCGGGGCAAACTTAGCTGCAAATGATTTTGTCATATTTTCTAAGGCGGCTTTACTTGCGGCATATGCGATATGCTTTGGACTTCCTTTTTCAACAACATAATCAGTTAAATGAATGATATCAGCAGGGTGTTGCTGCTGTTGCTGGAAATTTAACAGTAACTCGCTAAGCGCTAAGTTAATTAAGTAAGGTGCTTTAGCATGGATCCGCATCATGTTATCAAATAGCGTACTGCTATCTGGATTATTCGCTTCGCAATCCCAACTCGAGGCATTGTGGATCACCGCCTTTAAGCTATTTGTGTGCAGCTTTAATTGACTGACAAACTCATTAATGCCGTTGTCAGTGCTAAAGTCTGCGTAAACACATACAGCACCATGGGCAGATAATTCATCAATAGCGGGATGGCGAGTTCGGTAAGTAACGATAATAGCTTGCCCTTGGGCTATAAAATGTTTTGCCAGTGCTAAACCAATACGTTGGCCGGCACCTGTTATTAAAATGGGCGATGTCATAACTAAATACAAATCCTTAGGTTTTTTAATGCGATGAGCTGGATTACCATGTGTTTACTAACAACTATAAACTAAATTACAGAACTATTTCATCTTTACTGCAAAGATATTGCACTCATATAACAATCTGTTTGTACGCCGTAACGAACAGTTGCGATCATTTGCTCTGCGATGATTGTCAGGCATAATAATAAAACTTCAATTTATGATCTGTAACTATGCAATCACCACCTAAACCGATCCATAAACTGCGTATGATCCCCTGGTTATTTGTTGCTGGCGTGTATTGTTCATTAATTGCTTGGCAAGGCGCAAATGCTGCGCTACAAAGTGTTATCGCAGAGTTTAGCATTGTTGTGACTATGGCTTTTGGGTCTTTTGTTGCTGGTGGCACTGCACTTGGTGGTGGCGCAGTAGCATTTCCTGTGATGACTAAGTTACTGGCAATAGATCCTGTAACGGCAAAAGTATTCTCGTTAGCTATTCAAAGTTTTGGTATGAGTGCGGCCGCATTAACCATTATTTTTACTGGTATTCCATATTATCGCCAAGTGGTATTAATCGCAGCTCCTGCTGCATTAGTTGGCGTATTACTAAGCCTTACTTTTATTGCCGATCAATTACCAAGACTGGTGGTTAAAGGAGTATTTAGCGTACTTTTAATATGCTTCGCATTAACTCTTTTATGGCGTATTTACAGCAGGGTGCAACATGTATGTAGTCAAACCGATATACACGTTAGTACATTTAAAGTTGCATTAGTTGCTGTTATTGGAGGAGTTGCATCTGGCTTAGTTGGTTCGGGAGCTGACATTGCTATTTTTGCGTTATTGATTATCGCCTGCAACGCTAATATTCAAAAAGCGACTGCAACCTCGGTGATTATCATGGCAATAACGTCTGTGGTGGCAAGCATTGCGAACGTATGGTTCTTCAATAGCTTAAGCAGCGAAATACAGTCGTATTTATTAGCGGCTATTCCAGTGGTTGTGGTCGGAGCACCGTTAGGGGCTTATGTTTGTGCTAAAGTGAAAAGCGGGCAATTAATCACATTTTTCTTATTGTTAATTGCCCTAGAAGTGTCATTTACGGTTTATGAGCTTATGACAGCCTAAAGATCGTCGTAAATGGTTGGAATAGCTTGGCGTTTATGTTGAGTGCGTAGATAAATTGCGATGAGTTTTTCACTTACCTCGTCACTGACTTCTTTGCCTTCTAAAAAGTCATCAATTTGTTCATAGCTTAAACCAAGGGCTTCTTCATCAGTAAGGCCTGGGCGATCACACTCTAGGTCGGCGGTTGGGGCTTTATTAACGAGTAAATCGGGTGCACCTAACTGCTTGGCTAATGCGCGTACTTGGCGTTTTGATAAGCCAAATAATGGCGCTAAGTCGCATGCGCCATCACCAAATTTAGTATAAAAGCCAGTAATGTTCTCGGCGCTATGATCAGTACCAACAACGAGGCCTTGGCACAGTCCGGCAATTTCATATTGCGCGACCATGCGTTGGCGGGCTTTCACATTACCTTTAATAAAATCAATTTGTGCTTGTTCCGGCAGTGCATCACCGCAACCTACTACTGCCGCTAATGCTTGCTCATGCATGCCGTCTGCTGCGGGTTTTATATTCACTGTTAGACGTTTATTTGGTTGAATAAAATCAACAGCCAATTGCGCTTCAGCTTCATCAGCTTGCACACCATACGGTAAGCGAACCGCAATAAATTGATACTTGTCGGTTTGTTGCTGCGCATTTAATTCGTTAACGGCGAGTTGGCATAAGCGACCACAGGTAGATGAATCTACACCGCCACTAATCCCCAGCACTAAAGAGCGTGAATGTGCTGCCACTAAACGGTTTTTTATAAAGTTTACGCGGCGTGTGATCTCGTTGTTGACGTCTATATTTGGCTGGACTTTCATTTCTGCCACTATTTCAGCGCGCATGCTGAGCTCTCCTAATAATATTACTGGTTGTCATGGTTATACCAATTAGCTTAAAAGCATGATCTCTATTTAATGTAATTGGAATTATTATCTAATTCAAAGGGTTTAATTTAAAGCCCTAAATGTAGCTTAATTTTTTGTAATTCAGCTTTTAGCTCATCAATTTCAGCAAGTAACTCATTCAACTCGTCAGCTTTGAGTGCTGGCAATTCAGGTGGTTCTACTGCAACAGCACTTTGTGGATCAGCAAATAAATGGCTGTAACGGCTTTCACGTTTGCCGGGTTCTCGTGGGTGTTTAGTCACATGTTCGGCAGTCATCAAGGCATTTAATGCCGACTCAACTTCAGCAACATTATTAAACTCAGCGAGCCGATTACTGCGGGTTCTTAATTCACCAGGGGTTTGTGGGCCACGTAGCAGCATTAAACAAATAATAGCGCGCTGTTGCTCCGTTAACTGTAAATTACCAAATTCAGTATTGCAAAAGCGATGTGCGAACTTAGTTACGCGTCCAGATAACCCTTCGTCTAATGTAACTAACCGCTGGGAAACTAGCGAGTCTAGCGCCTCTTGTACTTCAGTTTCGCTAAGCGTGAGCACTGGCTCTCGGTTCGATTTTTGATTGCACGCATTGGTCAATGCATTTAGTGACAGCGGGTAATGCTCTGGTGTGGTGCTTTGTTTTTCAAGTAGGCAGCCGATCACACGTTGTTCAATAGCAGTGAGTTGCATAATAAATCCTTCTTTTTGTTATGCCTTAGCTTACACCTTTATTGTTTACCAAGCCATTGTTGCAGTTTCGGATTAAGCGCATCAAAATCGAGTGGTTTGGTTAGGTAATCAGTCATTCCTGCACTGAGGCATTTATCTCTATCGCCTTGCATAGCATTTGCGGTTAACGCAATAATAGTTACGTTTTTGTAGTATTCACCCGCATCCCCATTACGGATAGCCTTAGTTGCTTGGTAACCATCCATTTCTGGCATCTGGCAGTCCATTAACAATAGCTTGTATGGTTCTGTGGTTTTGCTTTTTAGTTTTTCAATAGCTTCCAGACCATTTTCAGCGATATCAAAATTAATGCCTGCTTGTTTTAGTAATGCACAGGCAACGACTTGATTTACTTTATTGTCTTCTACCAGCAGGATTTTGTCTTGATTTACAAAGTGTGTATTGTTGATTGCAATACTTGCTGGTAGTGCATTGTTATTTTGTTGTTGCTCGATAAATTTTTCATTCGCCAAAGAATCAAACAAGTCCGAAGGCGTTAGTGGTTTAAAAATCATGCAATCGGCTTCGATTGGCAAGTTTGCATGTGCTTCTTGTGAGAAACTCATTGGCGCCATAAGGATCAGTTTTACGTGATGCTCGCTTAGGTAAATTTTCAATGCATTAATTGCAGCAGCGTCGGCTTGCTGAAAAAAGCTATAATCAAGCAGCACAGCATCAATCAATTCATCGCTCGAATTGAGATAATAACTCAAGGCTAGGTAGTTTTTGAGGATATGCGCACGCGCTCCCCACACGTTTAGCTGTTTTTGCGCAATTGAGCTATTTAACGGGCAAGTATCGACAATTAAAATATGTTTGTTTTTAATTAAATGACTCGGTAAGTCTTGTTCTTTACCCAGTAGCGGCTGTACTTTAATGGAAAAAGTAAAGGTACTGCCTTGGCCATAAACACTCGTGACATTGATTTCTCCATCCATCAAATTACAAAGCTGCTTAACAATCGCCAGGCCCAAGCCTGTGCCGCCATATTGGCGAGTAGTTGAGGTATCGGCCTGAGTGAAAGAATCAAATAATGAAGCTTGTTTGTCGGCTTTAATACCAATACCGGTATCAATAATTGAGCAATCTAAAAAAGTCCCGTTAGTGGTATTTTTTAAGTTTGCGCTCACGATAATTTCACCATTATGAGTAAATTTAACGGCATTACCGAGTAAATTATTAATAATTTGGCGAAGCCTATTTGGGTCACTAACAATCTTATTTACATTAATTTTAGTGGCATCTAAAATCAGTTTAGTATTATGTTGCTCTACTTTAAGGGCAAATGACTCGACCACTTCACCTAGTAATTTCGGTAAATTAAAGGCAATCTCTTCGATATCTAATTTACCAGCTTCAATTTTTGAGAAATCCAGAATATCGTTAATTATATTAAGCAGCGATTGTGCTGATGATTGTGCTAATTCAATATGGTGCGTTTGCTGAGGATCTAACTTAGTTTGTTGCACAATATTAAGCATCCCGAGCACACCGTTCATCGGGGTGCGAATTTCGTGGCTCATGCTCGCTAAAAACTCACCTTTAGCGGTTACAGCTTGTTCCGCTGCTTCTTTTGCTGTGACTAATTGTTGCTCGGTTTCTATACGTTGCTCGCTAGAATATAAACTGCCAATTAAAGCGGCAACGGCAATTAAAAAGCTTTCTTCGTTACGCGACCATGCCCGCGGATACTGACAATGCTCAGCACAAACAATACCAATCGCCCCGCTTCCAGTAGGAATAGATACACAAAGCATTGATTTTATATCGAAAGGAGCTAAATAGTGCGCTGTAAGCGGGGCTGTAAATTTATTGCTCAGTGCATTTGAGGCGCGGATCACAGCTTGATTATCAATCGCTGTAAAAAAATCATTTAACTCAGTTTGCTGCCATGCTGGTAACGCAGTGTTCTTTGGGGTGTGTTTACCATGATGGGCAAATGATTGCAGTTGATCTCTTGCATCATTGAACAGCCATATACTGGCACGTTCAACATTAAATGCATCGCAAATTGATTGTGTAATAATATCTTTTGCTTGTTTTAAATTACCAGTTAGCACTGCGTTATTAACGGTAAGTGAGGCGAGTACCTCATTGTGCAAAGCAGTTTTACTGCTTTCTAATTCAATGCATTTACGGACGTTTATATCTTGTAAAGAGCCAAAAATCTTAATACAACGGCCATTACGGATTTCGGCCTCACCATGCACTAACACCCATAAAGCATTACCTTTAGAATCGATAACTTCGAGCTCAACTTCGTAACTTTCACCATATTTAATCGCTCGCTCAACGAGCTTTTTTATCGTGTCACGGCTTTCGCCTTCTTTAAAGTAAGTAAAGTTCGTTGGCCAATTCGGTTGTTCGTCTAGCGGATATTTGAAAATGTTTTTGGTCATATCTGACCAATATACTTGTTGTGTTTCAAGGTTAAATGACCAAGCGCCAATTTTTGCAAGACTACTCATTGTCACTAGCATTTTTTCATTTCTTAGCTGGCGATTGAGCATTTTTAAGAATAATAAAAAGGCTAAAATTAATAGCCCGCAAATAGTAAATATTGCTAATCTCAGCGGCCAAATCGCAGAATTTGGAGGTGCCCAACCAACTTTAGGAGTAACAAAAATTTCCCACTCGCCACCTTGAAAGGTTAAAGTAAATTCCAGAGGGTTACGCTCTAAAATATCCGCTTTACCACGGAAAAACTCTCCTTTTAGACCCAAGCCATTGCGTCCTTGGATGGCGACATCATAGTCTTCTTCTAGTTCGAAAATACCCGCTCTTTCATATATTTTGTCTATGTCGAGTACCACCGAGAGCAGTCCCCAAAAATGGTTGTCAGGGGGAAGGTAAACAGGGACTCGGGCAATTAATGCCTCACCACCTTGCACTAATGTAAGTGGGCCTGCCATAACTATTTCATTGTTATCACGCGCACGAATTGCATCTGCACGTTGTGCTTTGTTCTCTAAAAAGTTTAGCCCTATGGCTTTTTCATTGCCTGCCAATGGGTAAGTCATGCGGATCACCATATTAGGTGCACCACCGATATTGCGTAATTCAGATGAGGTGTCGAATAATGGTGCGGCAATTTGGGCAAAACGTTGTTGATCTAAATTAGGCTCTGCAGCAACTGCAACAGCTAAACCACGCACTAATTGAATATTCGATACTAATGTTGATTCAAGTTGAGTTCGGTAGCTACTTACTTCAGATAAAATTAATAGTCGATGAGATTCTTGGGCACGTTTATAACTGATCTGATCAAGCACTAAACTGATTAATAAAATAAAAACGAGCGAGCACCAAAATATCAGTTTAAATTTGTAGACTTGTTTGTGATCATCTGTTTTTAACAATGGCATTAGCGACTTGTGCTTTTATATTTGGCTGTTCAACTATAGTCAATTTATCACGGAAATAAAAATAGTCCGATCAATTGAGCTATTTGTTTTTTTATTTAAATTACCGCACTTTTTTCATAAAACTATGGTTATGATAGAGCTAATCAAGAGTAAAAGGACTGGTTCATGTTTAAAATTATCAAGTGGTTGGTGTTAGCAATCGTAATTTTAGGATTAGCTGCAACAGCAGTTATTTATGGTGTACTGTCAGTTAGCTTACCGGCGCTTGATGGTAATGGGCGTAGTAACCACGTCAGCCAAGCGGTAAAAATCTCCCGAGACCAACTGGGTCAAGCAGTTATTTCAGCTGAGAACCGCCTTGATGCTGCGTATGGTTTAGGTTTCGCACATGGTCAAGACCGATTTTTTCAAATGGATTTGTTGCGCCGTAATGCTGCAGGTGAATTGAGTGAACTGTTTGGCAAAGCAGCATTAGGTTTGGATAAAAAAATGCGCTTCCACCAGTTACGAAAACGCAGCGCTGCGATTGTTGAGCAATTGCCTCAAGCAGATCAAGCATTATTAACAAGTTATGCCGCTGGCGTTAACGAAGGCTTAGCACAGGTAGGTTTTAGCAGTTTTGAATATTTACTAACAGGCGCTGAGCAAAAGCCTTGGCGCAGTGAAGACAGTTTGTTAGTGATTTACAGTATGTACTTAGATTTACAAACGGCGACCTTCGAACGTGACCAAGCGTTAATTCAAATTGCCGATATTTATGGCCCAGAAATGGTCAGTTTTTTAACTCAACCCAGTCAATATCAAGCGGCTTTAGATGGCAGCACACTCGCACCTTATAATTTAACTATTCCTGAATTTCCTAAGCAAACCTTACAAGCTTTACTCAGGATTGATGCAAATCAAGAACGTGGTAGTAATAACTGGGCGGTGACTGGGCAGTTAACTACCACAGGTGCTGGGATGCTGTCGGATGATATGCACTTGTCGATGGCGGTGCCGGTTATTTGGTATCGTGCGCAACTTAACTATGCAATGTCAGGAAAAGTGAGCCAAGTGACAGGGGTTTCCTTGCCTGGCGCACCAGCAATTGTGGTGGGAACTAATAACAATATTGCCTGGGGATTTACTAATGGTTACCTCGATACTGCCGATTGGGTAGCATTAACTGATAACAGTAAAACATGGCAAGAAGTTGAGCAAATAGCACTACCCGATGGGTCAATTGAAGAATATAAGCTGACATTGAGTGAGTATGGTCCAGTGCGAGAAATAAATGGCAAGCCTTATGCGCTTAGCTGGGTTGGCCATCAACCTTATGCAGTCGATATGGATTTATTGAAATTAGAACAAGCAACAACTGTCGATGACGCGCTGCTGATTGCCAGTGAAGTGGGTATTCCAGTACAAAACTTAATGGTGGTAGATAGCCAAGGCAATGCGGGTTGGAAAAATATGGGAGCCATTCCAGGGCGTATTAAGCCCAGTGAACTAGCTGTTCAGGAAAATGACTACTCAACACTTTGGCAGCATAATGAACAGCAAAGGCCGGAAGTTAAAAATCCTGTTGATGGCCGTTTATGGACTGGGAACTCTCGCGTTGTATCGGCTTTGGATGACCAGCGTTTTGGTAATGGTGGTTATGCCTTGGGAGCACGATCTAGTCAAATTCGTGATAGATTGTATGAAAAGCAACATTTTAATGAAGCTAATTTTAACCAGTTGCAGCATGATAATCAGGCGCGCTTTTTACAACCGTGGCATAGCTTATTGCTGCAACAGCTTAATAGAAATAGTTCGGCTAATCAGCAGTACATAAAAGAGTTAGAGAACTGGCAAGGTTGCGCCTGTGCAACGTCAATAGGCTACACGCTGGTTAGGCGTTATCGTGATGAAGTTATCAATAGTGTATTTACGGCTATGCAAGCAAATTTACAGGCTCAGGGCGGTTCATTGAAGTATGTTAAACGTGATTTAGAGCCGGCAATATGGCAGCTTATTGAGCAGCAACCAGATAGCTGGTTAAATCCACAATTTGCTGATTGGGATGCACAATTAACTGATTCATTTAGTCAAGTTGTCAGTAAGTTAAGTAAAGAGTTTGGCAGTAACTTAAAAGGTTGGCAGTGGGGGACAGTTAATGAATTGGTTATTGAGCATCCATTCGCACAGCAAATACCACAACTAAGTAAATTATTAAATATGCCGACAGCGCCAGGATTTGGCGACAGTTATATGCCAGCAGTGCAGGGGCGTAGTTTTGGTGCGTCACAGCGATTTATTGCTCAACCTGGGCATTTAGAAAACGCCATAATGGCCATTCCCGGTGGCCAATCAGGTCATCCACTATCGCCATTTTATCGCGCAGGATTTGATGACTACGTAGCTGCAAAACCAACGCCGCTATTACCGCAAACACTAATGCATGAGATCACAATATTACCTGCAAATGAGCTTTAAATGAGTAAAGCCAGTTTGTTTTGAGGTAGTGGCCGTTTGATTTCGGCCATTACTTTTACTCTTATAAAGTGCAATTAACCTAAGCTTTAGGTCGAAAACCGCTAAACCAGCGTTAATGTTAGCTGAGCAAAGAGGTGTAAAACTAAAAATTTATACCTACTTATACTTACTTCAACACTGTTGTTGGTGCTATCTTAAAAATAAACCAGCGCTAGGTATGCTGCACTAAGCAAGCGTTCAGAGCTGATCACGTATTATGCGCGTATTGAACTATCAAATTTAATGTCCTACGCCTAAAGGAGTTGTGTATGTCGGCAGAGAAAACCCATCTTGAGATTTGTAATTTAACTAAAGAGCAGTATCCACAAGTAAAAACTTTGATGGATCAGGCTTATCCAGATTTAGGTGGTGCATGGCCAAGCCATACTATATTTAGACTGATTGACCAGTTCCCTGAAGGGCAGTTGGGCATGGTGGATGATGGCGTGCTGGTAGGGATTGCGTTGAGTGTGCAAGTTGATTACACGCGCTTTTCTAATCCGCACACCTATGAAGATATTGTTGACGGCCATGACCGGGTATTTAGTGACCCCGATGGTGATGCGCTGTATGGCTTAGATGTGGTTATTTCGCCTACTCATCGTGGTATGCGTTTAGGGCGCAGGCTTTATGATGCGCGTAAAGAATTATGTCGTCAGTATAATCTGCGGGCTATTTTGGCGGGCGGACGTATTCCGCGTTATTACAATCATAGCAGTGACATGAGTCCAACAGAATATATTGCCAAAGTCGATCATAAAGAGCTGTATGATCCAATTTTAAGTTTTCAATTGTCGAATGATTTCCAGGTTAAACGCTTACTTAAAAAGTATTTACCGGAAGATCAAAATTCGGTGGGTTATGCCACGCTACTTGAGTGGAATAACATTATGTTTGAACCGACCGACACGGTACTTGAATCAACGAAGTCGATAGTGCGAGTAGGCGCAGTGCAATGGCAAATGCGCAGTGTTGAGTCGGTTGAAGAAATGCTCACGCAGGTCGAATATTTTGTAGACACAGTGTCTGATTACAAAAGTGATTTTATTCTTTTTCCGGAGTTTTTTAATGCGCCACTAATGGGGCTTACAGAGCAAAGAAATCAGACTGAGGCTATTCGTTATTTAGCCGAATACACGGAGACTTTTCGTGATGCGATGTCGCGTATGGCGATTGAGTATAATGCGAATATTATCACCGGCTCAATGCCGCTTGCTGAAGGCGATAAAATCTATAATGTCAGTTATTTATGCCATCGCAGTGGTAAAATTGACGAACAACGTAAAATTCATATCACGCCTCATGAACAAAATGACTGGGTGATTCAAGGTGGTGACAAAATTGCGGTATTTGATACTGATGCTGGACGCGTGGGTATTCAAATTTGTTACGATGTTGAATTTCCTGAATTGTCACGTATTTTAGCAAAACAAGGTCTCGATATTCTGTTTGTGCCATTTTGGACCGACACCAAAAATAGTTATTTACGAGTACGCCACTGCGCGCAGGCGCGGGCCATTGAAAACGAATGCTATGTGGTTATTGCCGGATCGGTAGGTAACTTACCAGAAGTTGAAAGTCTTGATGTGCAGTATTCACAATCAGCGGTATTAACACCGTCTGATTTTTCGTTCCCTCATGATGCTACGCTTAATGAAGCAACCCCCAATACTGAAATGCTGTTATTTAGTGATTTAGATATGGATAAATTAAAAGTTCTGCACAGTGAAGGCACGGTGCGTAACTTAAAAGATCGTCGTGAAGATCTGTACGATGTAATATTGAAAAAGAGAGAAAATTAATGGCGTGGATTTATTTAATTATTGCAGGCTTGCTGGAAATTGGCTGGCCTGTAGGATTAAAAATGTCGCAAGAGGGTGAAAATCGCTGGTTAGGTATTGGCATTGCAGTGGCGTTTATGGTCGCCAGTGGTTTTATGTTATGGCTGGCACAGCGTGATATTTCGATGGGGACTTCCTACGCTGTGTGGACAGGTATTGGCGCGGCAGGAACATTTTTAGTAGGGATACTATTTTATAATGATGCAGCAACATTCGGCCGTATTGCCGGTGTATTAATGATTATTAGCGGCGTTATCACATTGAAAATCAGCCATTAATTCAGTGAATTAAAAAATCGAAAGGCGGCCATGTTGCAGTGAGCCGCCTTTGTTGTTTATATCGAAGGTAACATGACTAATACTGCGGCTATAGCAATTAACACCAGCCCTGCGGTATCTTGACGTTTTAAAGGCTGCTTGAGCCATAAAACTGAGATCAAGATTGTAAAAAATACTTCTACTTGCCCTAAGGTTTTGACATAGGCAACATGCTGTAAACTCATCGCACTAAACCAACCAATCGAGCCTATGCAGCTAAAAAAACTCACCGCACTGGTGGTTTTTTTATGGTTCCACATAGCTCGAAATGTTGAGCGTTCCCTTACTGTAATATAACCACATAGCATGATAGTTTGCAGGCTGATAATAAGCAGTAAAACCCATGCTGCGGAATAAGGAAACGACAGGCCTGAGTTTAGGCTTGCTTCGCGTATCCATGATGAGGAGAGTGCAAATGCTGTCCCACAGGCCAAGCCTAGTAAGGCTGTTTTTAAGCTAAAGTGCTTAATGTTAGCAATTCCACTTAATAGTAATACTGCAATTGAGCCAATAAACACGCCAAGCCAGCCTAATAAAGATAGCGTTGCGCCAAAAAATAATACTCCTAGTATAGCCGCAACAAGAGCTTCACTTTTTGCAAGACCAGCACCAACAGCAAAGTTATTCATTTTAAATAACGTCACCATTAATCCTGTTGCAATAATTTGCACTATGCTCGCGCCGACAATGTAGCTAATAAAAGCGAGGTTGAAGGTGGGTAAGGGAGCATCTTGATAGAGATATAATGAAATGAGGTATGCCAAAGCAAGTGGGCTTGCAAGTATAAAGCGCGCTAAGGTGACGCCTGCAACACTCACATGCGCACTTAGTTTACTTTGTAAAGCGTTGCGCCACGACTGCATAAAAGCGGCTAAAATAGTTAAAAAGATCCAAGTCATAATGAAAAAACAGCAATTCACAGAGGCGGATAAGTTACCAGTGCCAGAGCTCTAAAGCGAACTAAGATTCCATAAAATGAAAATATCTTTGCTGCGACAATATGCCACAGCTGCAAATCCAACTTTTTGGGCTATAGTTATCGCGATGTTATTGTTAGTCGCAATGCCTTGTATTTATTTCATATAAGTCATTGCGGCTTTTTTATTACTCAAGTCAATTACGCGATCAGTTTAGCTGTGCTAAGTTAATGAAAACTATGATTAGGAGTAACGATGACGATATTACTTATTTGCGCACTACTTGCTGTACTGATGCCTTACTTTGCCAAGGCCCCCGTGGCATTTGCAATGAACAAGCTCGATGGCTACGATAATAAGCAGCCAAGAGAGCAACAGTCTAAGCTCACCGGATTTGGCGCAAGGGCGCTGGCAGCACATCAAAATTGTTTTGAATCATTGGCCGTGTTTGCTGTAGCGTTAGCCACCGTGCTGGGCACCAATAATGTTCACCAAGTTACTGAGCTATTAGCCATTACTCATATTATTGCCCGCGTTCTATATTGTGCTTTTTACTATCTAAATTTAGACGTACTGCGTTCTTTATCATGGCTGGTTGGTTTAGCTGCTGCAGTCGCTATGATTGTTGTGTGCTTGTAATACCAATCGTGTTAAGTTACTGACCATTTATTTAGCTCGCTAGAATGGTTAAATATTTAAGTCGATTGGTATAAGCTTTGTTTTTTAAAACGCTAAAGCAAGCGGCTTCAATAAGGCGCTTGCTTTAGGGTCTTTGGTTGTTAAAATTTACTTAGCCGCAACAGTCACCTTTTCAATCAGTTGTTCTGATTTGTAATTACTGTCAATTGCAAAGTCTAACTGTACCAATACATCTTTAAAGCCTGAATTTGAAGGCTTATATTGCCATTGCATTAGCGCTTTTTTTGCCTCTTTATCGAATACTCTTTCAGGTTTGGCATTCACAACCGACACATTTTGTGTCTTTCCGGCTGGGCTAATATCGTATTTTAATACTACTGAACCGCTGATACCTTGTTCAGCTGCCTGTATCGGGTAAATAGGCTCAATACGCATGATGGGTGAAATAGCTTGCACCTTACTTATTGCTTCAGGTTGTTTTGCGATAGCAAAGCTGCTGATCATACCCGCTGCAAAAATAAGTAAAGCGCCTTTGGCAATCATTGAGCTATTGCCGGTGTGTTTGATTTGATTGAGTCGTTGTAACATCGTGTTTTTATCTCCATAGTGTGAGTAAGCTATTAACCCTGCACGGCTATTTGCTGCACAGTTGATCAGAGCTTTACTGTATAAAATGCGTTGTTGAGTAGTTTTATTGGTCAGTACTTTTTCGTCGCACGACAGCTCTTGCAAGCGTCTAAAGTTCATGTAGCCAAGCCAAGCCAGTGGATTAAACCAAATCAGCAATGTGGCCATTAATGCCAGCGCATTAAATAAATTATCGGCGCGTTTTATATGTACTTTTTCATGTTCAATGATCAGCGTTAACGCAGTGCTATCAATGTGTTGTGTATAGGCGGTTGGTAGGACTAGCTGATTACTGAATAGCCCTATAACCATTGGTGTACTAACGGCGCTACTTTGTAATAGTTGCATGTCGGGATGTGCGTCAATCAGCACTTTATCATCAAGATTGGTTAATCGTAATTGGTTGATAAACCGCAGGTGTACCACGATGGCAGTTAACGCCAGTATGCTAAATATAGCGCTATAAACTAGTACCCAACTAATACTAATCGTTGTTGAAAAACCTTGCTTGGGGCTGATCAGCATAGTGCTAATGACGTTGTTTGGCAGCGGCTTAAAATGCTCTGGCATATTTGCTAGCAGTAATGTGATTGGTAACATTAGCCATAACTTATAGACAAAGTTAGCATTGAGCCATTTTAGTGAATAGCGTTCTAAAACCAGCAAACTGAGTATCAGTAAGCTGATTAATAGTTGCTGCTCAAGAAGCCAGTTAAAGGTGTTTTCTAACATATTAAGCCCTTACTTTTGCTGTTTTTCCCAGTCATCAATCACCTTTTTAAGTTCGTTGATGTCTTGTTGAGAAAGTTGCTCAGATTTAGCAAAACCGCTGACTAACGGCGCGATACGGCCACTAAAAAAACGCTCAATAAAATTTTGACTTTCTTTTAGCGTGTATTCAGCGCGTTCCATGCAAGGAGTGTAAATATACTGGCGGCCATCTTTTTCAAAGCTGAGTGCGCCTTTTTTTACTAACCGACCGAGTAAGGTTTTAATGGTTTTTTCGTGCCATTGTTTATCATCGCTTAAACGCTCGATAATTTGGCTTGCTGTAGCAGGGTAGTTCAGCCAAAGTGCATCGAGCACTTCAAATTCTGCTTTTGATAATTCAATCATATATATATTGCCTACAGGTGTAATCTTTAACTTAAGATTACACCTGTAATCAAACTTTGCAACTATTTTATATAAAAATAATTAGTTTTTTAAAATGTCAGATTTATTTATTTTACGATAGGTATTTTCTGGCAGGCTTAGGGTGGCCAAATTAAGCTCGGCAATTTGTTCTCGGTAAAGGTCAATCACTTTATAGCCACAGTAATGGGCCATTTTTCGGATTTGGCGATTCAGCCCTTGCTTTAAAATAATACTAAATTGGCAGTCGGCTACTTTCTCCACGGTGCATGGCAGTGTGATATGTTTATCAACAGGCACACCATTTGCCATTTTTTGGCTAAAGCCATCATTAAGCGGTTTATCAACAGTGACTAAATAACGTTTTGGCTGGTGGAAGTCAGGATGGATCAGCTGATTACAAAATTCACCATCATTAGTCAGTATTAACAGACCACGAGAATCTTTATCTAGCCTGCCAATGGGGTATACGCGGGTGTCTGTTGGTAGATGGTGAATTAAGCTGCTAGGGTCATGTTGATTGAGTTTACAATCAATTCCTACCGGTTTGTGATAGGCATAATAAACGCGCGTTGCTTTACCTTGTACACGCGTGTTATTGACGCGTATATCGTCGTTATCATCAACGTGATCAATATGATTGGCTGGGCGGTTATTTACGCTCACCACACCTTCATCAATCAGCCGCGAGGCTTGTTTACGAGAACAAACGCCAGCATGGGCAAGGTATTTAGCTAGACGAGTTTTCTCGCTCATAAATTAAGTCGCTTCGGTTTAAATTGATCAAAGTATATCAAAGCAACGTACAGATAACTTAATCCACTGTAAAAAGGGTTTCACCATGGCGATAAAATTATCAGAACTTAAAAACCATCAGCCTTTGCAAAAAGTTATTGTTCACTCATTGGAAATGGCTTTATACCAAGTGTCGGTGATGATCAACAATGTTGAGTATTATGTAACGGATGAGCAAGGGGAGTTTATTCGTGGCTTAAGTCCATTGCATATTCAAAAACGACTCGACCACCTTAGTTATGCGCAAATGGTATTGCGTCATACCAGTGCATACGATGAAATGTGTGGCCAGAGTGAAAAAGTGGGCAGTAATATGCTTGAGGTGCCTTACGGTAAAAATCATTTATATTAACTTGCTAGTCATTTAAACTGACCTTTTAACTTGGTAAAAAGCGACCATGTATCAGTTTGAAAATGATGATTCACAGGTATTAGAACAGTTATTGCGTGAGCAAATAGTTGCTTATAATCAAGCTCACTTTGATGCACAAAGACTGCCATTGGGGTGTAAATTTGTTGATGAAAATCAGCAAGTGGTGGCGGCTGTAGCTGCTCAATTATTTGGTAACTGGTTACAAATAAATTGGCTTTGGTGTGATGAAAAAGCACGCGGTCAAGGCCTAGCTAGTACGTTACTTAGCGCGATCGAATTAAAGGGTAAGCAGTTAGGTGCGCTGCAAGTTCAGCTTGATACTTTAGATTTTCAAGCTAAACCATTTTATGAACATCGTGGTTATGAAGTTAAATATCAACTCGATAATTATCCTCGCTCTGGCACCCGCTACTTTATGGAAAAATCACTTAGTTAGCTGTTAATGGTTCGCCATCAAAAGTAATGCCCAAGAAGGGGGTTACTTCTGGTGCTAACATAAATGTGCGAATGTTCATGTGATCGTGCTCATTAGGATTGCCAAGTACATCATCACGATAAAACGCGCCAAAGCAATCTAGAGTATTTTGTTTACTTAGTTGGTTTAGTTTAGCAAAAGCAAAAATTTTACATGAGCCATTATTTTCACCAACGGCACTTTTTAAGCCGTGGTTATTGAATGCGCAGGCTGTAAAAGTATAGTTTGCTTCAATCACTGCCATCGTATCGGCAAATGCAATGGTGTGTGGCTCATTAGCCAGACGGCTTAAAAAATCGTTGAGTGTCATAGTCATCCTTATTTAGCTAACTCTAGCTGATTAGTTTGTTGATTAATATTAAATTTAAACAACTGTAAAAAATTCATGCCGAGTAATCCATACCCACTATGGTTATCAATTACTAACACTTCAAAGTTTTCAATATATTGCTGGCCAATTAAAATTGAATCAAGTTGGTAACGTTTTGCGATTACTTGGCCGTTGGCGGTATTGATGCTTAAGCTATCAATATAGTCGGGTATTGGCCGTAATGCTTGAAATACGTTATTTGGTAATACGGTAAAGCTTGCCCCGGTATCTATCATTAGTTGGGTGTTGAGCGCATCGTTGATTTGCATATCTAATAAATAGTGTGCGCCGTATGGACGTAATGGCACCAGATCAATACCGCTTTGCGCTTGTGCTATGCGTGTTTGTAATTCAGCAACTTTCGCTTGTAATGGATGCTCCAAAGGAAAGCGATCTAATGTTGCTTGCGCGCTTAGCAGGTCACCGAGATGGTAATATGCATTAGCGAGTGCGAATAAGTAATTAGGATTTTCGTTATCATAATCAAGCCACACTAAGGTTTGATTAATGGTTTTTTGCCACGCGTGCTGCTCTGTAAGCGTTTTTATTTGTGCGATGGTCAATTGTATTAAACGCATATTAATGGCTGCTTGCTGGCTTTCATTGGCAAGTGATTGCAATGAGAATAACGCAACAATAGCTTGGTGTAGCTGCTGGTTTTTCACTAAACGTTCGGCATCAAGCTGCAACATATGTATATCGTATGGATAGCTATTTAAAAATAATTGCAAAAAAGTCTCAGCAGCTGTGAGCTCATTATTTTTTAACCAGTTATCGAGTTTATCTAACCATAAAAAGTAAAGTTGTTCAGCTTGTAATGGCTGGCTTGTAGTTAATGCTTGGTAGCTGGCTAAGGCAGCCGTAAACTGTCGCTGATTAAATTGCTGTAGAGCTTGCTGATAGAGTGATTGCTGATTGTTTTCAACGATAACTGATGGCGACAATTTAACGGCTGCTTGTGGGGCTGTTGCTTGCTGTTGTGGCCACAATAAATAGCCATTAAGTGCCACTGATAGCAGTAGCAGCAGCGTGATAAATTTAGTAACAGCAGTCCCTTTCATTGCTCGCTCCTAGAATATTATGGCTGGCTTAAAAAGTGTTTAAGCGCTTGAATATCAGTTATTTCAATATCGGCTAAGCCTTTGTAGGCATATTTAGCTGGTTGGTCATTTAACCAAAGTGACTGACAACCCGCATTATGCGCACCTTGTACATCGGTGTCTAAACTATCGCCGATGTGCAAAATATGTCGGGTTGGTACGCCAAGCGCTGCGGCGGCCTGTTCAAACATCGTGGTATGAGGTTTAGCTTTACCGTGAATACCTGCTTGTAAAACCAGTTCAAATACACCATTTAAGTTAAAACGTTCAATTTCTACATTACCATTGGTAATAGCAATTAAGCGATAGCGTTTACTCAGTTGTGAAAGTAAATCGAGCACTTTATCATCCACCACAATTTGGCTGCGGGCATCAGCAAATGCTTGATAAGCATTATTAGCATGGTGTTCGAGCTCTGCGTTTTGATAACCGAGCTTTGCCAGTGCTGTACGCAGAGTGCTTTTGCGCCACTGCGTAACATTGTCGACTAACTCGGGGTTATCAAGTAGCGCCTGCTCACGGCATTGTTGCCAATAGTCTTTACCTTGTGCTTGCCAGTTTGGCAATGCATTTAGATAATTTATCTGTGCTTGAACGGCTGCTGTAATTATCGGATGGTTATTGTATAAGGTGTCGTCTAAGTCAAAACTCAATACGGTAAAAGGTGAAATGGCACGATTAAAGCGGATCATATAAGCTCCTTGCTAGTCGGTATTTGAACGTTTTTTAGCGCGAGGGTGCGTGTTGTCATACACTTTAGCTAAATGCTGAAAATCTAAATGGGTATACACTTGGGTGGCCGATAAACTGCTGTGACCCAATAACTCTTGTACTGCTCGCAAGTCACCCGATGATTCTAAAATATGTGATGCAAATGAATGGCGTAATTTATGTGGGTGTACTTGGCTGCTAATACCTTGTTTTATTCCCCACTCTTGCATGCGAAGCCGAACGTGACGTGCTGAAATACGGCACTTTTTGCTACTGACAAATACTGCAATTTCTTCTGGATGAGCAAATTGAGGGCGTAGTTTAAGCCATTTATTTAATGATTCTAGCGCCTTGCCTCCCACTGGTAACAGGCGTTCTTTGTTGCCCTTACCGCGGACTAATATTTCCCCCGCACTGCGATTTATATCTTGTATATTGGCACCAACTAACTCACTAATGCGTAAGCCAGATGAATACATCAGCTCCATCATCGCCTGATCGCGAACTGCAAGAGGATCATCATCGTGAATATCAAGTAACCGTGCCATTTGGTCTACATCAAGGTTTTTAGGCAGGGGTTTGGCAAACTTGGGGCCTTTGATTGCTTCTGCCGGATTATGATAATGGTTTTGTTGACTGATATCTTTGGTTTTTAAAAACTTATACAAACTGCGAATGCAGCTGAGCTTTAAACTAATCGTACGGCCACTTAGTTGCTTGCTTCTAAGTTGCATGCTGTAACGGCGTATATGCTCACCCTGTACGCTTGACCAATCATTACACAGTTTGCTGAAATACAATGCAGCGAAGTTAAGTTGGCTGGTGTACTGGCTGATAGTGTGTGGTGAGTATTGTCTTTCGAAGCGCAGATAATCACTAAATAATAGGATTGGCGTGCGCCACTTATCGCTTAGTTTGTCACATAATTGCTCAACATTTGGCGGCTGCTGCTCGCTCATGCCTGCTCTAGTTCCAATTCCAACAGTCTAAGTTGCAGTGAGCGAACAAACTCAAGTACAAATAAACTATCTTTTGCCGGTTCGAAGTGGTTTGCATCATCACTGCCAAAGGCCAAAATAGCGATAGGGTGCTGACTGTTACCAATTAAATAGAGCGCAGTTGATTGTGTAGCAGGGCTGAACAGTAAATCTCGCTCTTGCTGATTTACGCGACCCAGATAAACGCCATTATGCTCTAAGCGGTGTTCAATTAGTTGCGCAAACTTTTTATCATACTTAAGCAAGTGGCATTCATTAATCGCCGGATTAGTACAAATAATATTGCGTAAGTTTATTGCTAAAGTTTTAAAGTCGTAGTTAGTCCAAAGCTGGCGATGACACTCGCTGAACAAGCTATAAATTAGCTCATTTTCTTTTGCGTGCTTAATTAAGCTGTCAATTTTGCTTTTCAACATGGTGTTGTGTTCACGCAATTGACGCTGTTGGATGTGCACCAATGAGGTTGCGCCTTGTACTTGCTGCAGCTCAAGTTGGGCTAATAGTGCTGGATTTTGAGCTAAAAACAATGGGTTTTGTTGTAAAAACTCACTCACTTGCTCACTAGTTACTTGGTCGTTTGAGTTACTCATAAAGCGACCTGCCCATCAAATACATGCTCTGCAGGGCCGGTCATTCGCACTGGATGGCCTTCACCTTGCCAGCGAATTTGCAAACTACCGCCCGGTAAATCGACCTGTACTGTAGTGGATAATTTACTTTGAATTTGGCCAATTACCATTGCTGCACATGCGCCTGTACCGCAGGCGAGCGTTTCGTTAACGCCACGTTCCCAAACTCGCAATTTAATATGCTCAGAATTAATCACTTGCATAAACCCCACGTTAACGCGCTGTGGAAAACGTTCATGATTTTCAAGTAGCGGGCCTAAAGTGCTGACGTCAGCTGTCTCTATATCATCAACTTCAAGTACACAATGTGGGTTACCCATTGATACTGCACCACTAAATACGGTGTGTTCTTCTGCTCGAATAATATAAGTCAGTTCACGCTTAGTCGCTTTGAGTGGAATTTTGCTCGGTTCGAAATTAGGGTGACCCATGTTGACGGTGACTTGGCCATCTTTTTCTATGTATAAGGTTAAATTACCTGATTTGGTAGATACGGTGACTTTATGTTTATTAGTAAGGCCTTTCATCCGTACAAAACGGGCAAAACACCGAGCACCATTGCCGCATTGTTCTACTTCGTTACCGTCAGCATTAAAAATACGATAATGGAAATCAAGATCGGGAGAATAAGGCGCTTCAACCATTAATAGTTGGTCAAAGCCGATGCCGAAATGGCGATCTGCCAGTTTTTTTATTTGGTCTCGTGACAAGAAAACGTTTTGTGTAATGTTATCAATTACAACAAAATCGTTGCCTAGGCCGTGCATTTTGGAAAAATTAACTAACATAGCGCTCTAATTCGGGTTGCTCTGCGCTAATCATGCCACAGAGCAGCCTCGTTACAAAAAGTTTATGGTAAAATTTTCTCGCCTTGCCATAGACTTTCCAGAGTTTCACGCGCGCGGATCAAATGACTCTGCTCGCCATCGACCATGATCTCTGCCACACGTGGCCGTGAGTTATAATTTGAGCTCATGGTAAAGCCGTAGGCACCAGCGCTGCGCTGGGCAAGTAAATCACCTTGTTGTAAGGCTAACAGGCGATCTTTACCTAAAAAGTCACCGGTTTCACACACCGGACCGACAATATCAAAGTTGTATGTGGGTGTGTCGTCATTACGAGGCGTTACCGGCACAATTTTTTGCCATGCTTGATATAAAGCAGGGCGCAACATATCGTTCATACCGGCATCAACGATTGCAAAAAACTTATCTTGGTTTTGTTTTATAAACTCAACTTTTGTAACCAAAATACCCGCATTGGCAGCAATCGCACGGCCCGGTTCAAAAATAAGCTCTAAGTGTTGATAATCAGTTAAACGATCGGTGATATGTGCCACATATTCACTTGGATGCGGTGGCGCTTCGCCATTGTATGGTACGCCTAAACCGCCGCCAATATCTAAGTGGCTGAGTTCAATACCGTTGGCTTTTAAATCGTCAATTAGAGCCAGTACTTTGTCTAGTGCTTCGAGAAATGGTTTGATTTCAGTCAGCTGTGAGCCAATGTGACAATCAACCCCGGTGATTTTTAGGCCAGGCAATGACGCAGCATACTGATAAACACTTGTTGCAGTAAGAATATCGATACCGAATTTATTTTCTTTTAAACCCGTTGAAATATACGGATGGGTTTTCGCATCGATATCAGGGTTTACACGAATTGAAATTGGCGCGACTAAATTAAGTTCGCTGGCAACGTGGGAAATACGATCTAGCTCTGAGACAGACTCAACATTAAAACATTTAATCCCGAGCTTGAGTGCGTAGGCAATTTCGTCAGCTGTTTTGGCAACCCCTGAAAAAACCACTTTACTAGCGTCGCCTCCGGCCGCAATGACGCGGGCAAGCTCACCTTTAGAAACAATATCAAAACCTGAGCCCAAACGTGCCAGCACATTTAAAACAGCAATGTTTGAATTGGCTTTTACAGCATAGCAAACTAAGTTTTTATGATTGGTCGCGGCCTGTGCAAAGGCAAGGTAATGACGCTCAAAGGTTTTGCGAGAATATATATAACAAGGCGTACCGTATTGTGCGGCGAGCTCCTTGACAGCGATGTCTTCAGCATGCAGCTGATTATTTTTATAGTCAAAAAAGTCCATTATTGGTCCTGTTTCGATTCAGTTGTTGATGACTGTGTTTGCGTAACTGGAGTTGTTACTTGTTGTGGTTTATTTGGCTCGGCTTTATCTTCTGGCAAATACAGTGGCCCGCTTTGTCCGCAGCCAGCTAAAGTGATGAGTAGTACACCAAGTGGGGAAAGTCGTTTTAATTGTTTAAGATGCATCTCTTTCATTAGATTAATCGTGTTGCTGGCTTTATAATCGCAGATTAACAGAATATCTAAAAAATGCAGCTATTCGCGGATGAATTTATTCCTGTTACACTAGCTGCATGCAATTCGTACCGAATATCTGGCTAAATGCCCGTAAAAGGAAATAATAATGACTGATCATGAATACCACCAATTAGCCGAAGCTCTTATGTTTACCATTGAAGAACAAGTGGATGACTGTGAAGCTGACTTAGACTATGAATCTGCACAAGGTATTTTGGAGATTATTTTTGCTGATCGCAGTAAAATTGTGATTAATAAGCAAGCTCCTTTGCATCAAGTATGGGTTGCGACTAAGTTTAATGGTCACCATTTTGAATTGCGTGGCGATAAGTGGATTGATAATCGCTCGGGCGCAGAATTTTGGCAGTTTATGAATGAAGCAACAACGCGTCAAGCTGGCCAAACGGTAGAATGGCAATCAGCACTATGAGTTTAGAGTTTGTAGAATACGCGGCAAAAGGCCAGCATCAAGCAACGATTATTTGGTTACATGGTTTAGGCGATTCAGGCGATGGATTTTTACCTGTCGCATCGCAACTTGCATTGCCTGATGAATTAGGTGTGCGGTTTGTGTTCCCACATGCTCCGGTACAACCGGTCACCATAAATGGTGGTATGGCAATGCGTTCTTGGTATGATATTAAATCTATGGATCTAGACAAGCGTGCTGATGAAACTGGGGTACGCGAATCAGCGGCGAAGGTTGAGCAGTTGATTGAGCAAGAGCTTGGTAAAGGTATTCCTGCAGATAAAATAATATTGGCTGGTTTTTCTCAAGGTGGCGTTATTGCGCTACATTTAGCACCGCGTTTAACTCAGAAACTGGCAGGTGTAATGGCGCTTTCGACTTATATGTGCGTGCCAGATAAGTTAACGGCTGAAGCTAAACATACAGATTTGTCGGTATTTATGGCTCATGGTAGCCAAGATCAAGTAGTACCTTATGATGCAGGTCGTCATGCGTTTGACATACTTACAACGCATAACATGGATGTAAGTTGGCAAGATTACCCAATGGGCCATCAGCTCTGCGGGGAAGAACTAATGGCTATTCGCCACTGGTTGATCGCGCGCTTAAGTTAAATAGTGTTGAGTAGCCGAGGCTAAAATGAAACAAAAAATAGTGATCACTGCAAGTATGAGTCGAGAGGCTGCACCTATCGCGCCTGAGGTAACCTATCAATGGCATTGGCAGCGCATTGTTACCGTTACGCTACTGATGATATTTGCGTTAGTTATTTTTACTTATAGCCTGTTGAGCTCCGTTAATGCTGAGCAAAATGATCAACAACAACCCCTTGATAGCCCCGCCGAGTCTGTTGCACAGACAAGCGAAGAAGACGCGCCTTTAGCATCTTCAACAACGGTAGCAGACAATACAGAGTTTGAGGTAATCAGCGAAGCGTCGACACTCACTGATATTGCTGATGATGGTAATGATGCTAGTGTAGTGGATGATAAAAGTGAATCGCTAAAAATGGCGATGATAACTGATAGCCCAGAGCAGCAAATTGTTGATAGTAATCAGCCCGAACAAAGCCAAGCACTTGCAGCTAATACTATTGTTGCTACAAATACCAATAATGAGCCAGTAGAAAGTGACGTTAGTGCGGAGCAACCAGATAGTTTTGCTACATCCGCACATATTGCCAGCGTTGCTCTTGGTGCAAAAATTGATACCGACAAAGTAAGCCGCGCAGTATTGACCCGTGAAGTGGTTGATCGTGAACCCGTTAATGTTTTTAAAGCGGATGTGCGTTTAAATGAATTTACTGAAACAATGGCATTTTTTAGTGAGCTTAAAAATATGCAAGGGCAGACGGTCAAGCATGTTTGGCGCTATGAAAATGAAGTGCTAGCTAGTATTGAGCTTGGTGTAACGTCTCCTCGGTATCGCACTTACTCTAATAAAACTATTTTACCTGAACAAGTTGGCAACTGGCGTGTTGATGTTGTTGACGAACAGGGCCATTTATTGGCACAAAAAGAATTTCGCATTTTAGCTGAGTAAGTGTTTATTCACCTTTAGGCTCAGCAAAGAAAATTAATTGGACTCCTTTTATGACTGAAAACGTGACAAAAAAACCTCAACTTATTCGTATCGCCACGCGTAAAAGTGCATTAGCACTGTGGCAGGCTGAATTTGTAAAGGCACAGCTAGAGCATTTCCATGCCGGCATTACTGTTGAGCTAGTACCAATGTCGACGCAAGGAGATATTATTCTTGATACACCACTTGCAAAAATCGGTGGCAAAGGACTATTTGTTAAAGAGCTTGAGCAGGCCATGTTAGATGGCCGTGCAGATATCGCTGTGCATTCAATGAAAGATGTACCTGTTGATTTTCCTGAAGGGTTAGCACTGCATACAATTTGTGAACGTGAAGATCCACGCGATGCATTTGTGTCAAATACCTTTGCTAACATTGCACAGCTACCACAAGGTGCTATTGTTGGTACATCGAGTTTGCGTCGTCAGTGTCAAATTCGTGAACTGCGTCCTGATTTAGAAATTCGTGATTTACGCGGTAACGTCAATACTCGCCTAGCTAAGCTTGATGATGGCCAATATGATGCGATTATTTTAGCTGCTGCTGGCTTAATTCGTTTACAGATGCATGACCGTATTAAAGCATTTATTGAACCAGAAGAATCGTTACCAGCGAATGGTCAGGGCGCTGTAGGTATTGAATGCCGTATTGATGACGAGGTTACCCAAGCGTTACTCGCACCACTTGAGCATAACGAGACACGTATTCGTGTTAATGCCGAACGTGCAATGAATCGCCGTTTAGAAGGTGGTTGCCAAGTGCCAATTGGCGCTTATGCTTTAGTTGATGGCGAGCAAGTACATTTACGTGGTTTAGTGGGCGCAATTGATGGCAGCGAAATTTTACGCGCTGAGATCAGTGGTAAAGCAATTGATGCTGAACAGCTTGGTGTGCAACTGGCTGAACAGTTACTTGCTTTAGGCGCAGATAAAATTTTAGCTGAAGTATATAGAGACGCATAAATGTCACAGATCCTGATAACTCGCCCACATGGAAAAGGCGCCGACCTTGCAGAGCAACTGTCGCAAGGGGGTTATCAGGCGACTTTATTTCCGGTTTTGAAAATTGATTACTTAACCCCAGATAATACTCAACTGACCCCTTTACTGAATGCAGATAAAATTATTTTTATCTCCCAAGATGCTGTCAAAGCATTGTTGGCACTTAAACCCGATATCAATACTAAAGCGCAATTTTATGCCGTAGGTGAACAAACGGCAGAAGCCATTTGGCAGGCATTTGGCGTACGAGCAGCCGTGCCTAAACTGCATGATTCTGAAGGATTACTGGCTTTAAAATCATTACAGCAAGTTGATGGTCTAAATATAGTGTTGGTCAAAGGTAAATATGGCCGAGCAACGATTGCAAAAAACTTAAAGCAACGTGGGGCATTTTTAAATAATTTAGTGGTTTATCAACGAGGCCCTGTAGAAGGTAATGCAACTGACTGGCTAGACCACTGGCAAAGCCTTGATGTTAAAGGTATAGTCATAACAAGTAATGCGGCAGTTGATGCGATTTTTCGTGAACTGGGCGCAAAACAATTAGAGTGGATCAGACAGTGCCAGTTTTATGTTGCCAGTGCTCGCATTAGTGAATACCTTGCGGCGCAACAGATTGACTCGGCAAATATACACATTGCTGCAGGTGCAAGCGATAGCGCTATGTTTACTTGTATTAGCGAAGGTAACATTATGAGTGAAGATACAAAGCCAACATCACAGCTTGCTGACCCTAAAGCAACGCCAAGCAGTTCAACCAAGGCGAATGCTAAGGTTGCAGACTCTGCTTCGGCAACAAAAAAAGACTTTGCTATGAAACAAGAAACGAACCAAAAAAACAAACAAAAAATAAGTAAAACTGGCAGCTTAGCATTACTTATCTCGTTGATTGTGGCCTCTGGTGTTGGTTTTCAGTTTTACCAAAAACTTCATACACAACAGCAAGCAAATCTGTTAGTTAATCAGTTATCAGCTGACAACCAATTACTCGGTAAAGAGCTGCAAGCAGTGAAAGTTGCGCAGCAAACCTTGCAACAAGCGCTGTTTAATAGTGAGCAAAAAGTTGCTGCTAGCTTAGCTGAAAATGCAGATAACACGGCAAAACAATTAGCAGCCGCCTTGCAGCGTGCAGAGCAACAAACATATAGTCTTAATCCACAAGAGGTGACTAGTTTGCAGCGTATGGCTGAGTTTAAACTGTGGGCTGAGCATGATTATAATGGAGCGGCGGCAGTATTAACTCGATTAGATACGTTATTAGCAGAGCATCCAGGAACTGGCGCTATTCGCCAAGCAATTTATCAAGATTTGCAAGCGCTTAGCACTGTTGAGCCGGTTGCAATAGAAGCAATTTATTTAAAGCTGCACGGTGTACTTGGGCAAGTAGATAAGCTCGTTTTCAATGCGGTGGCATTACCACAAGAAGTAGATCAAAAAGAGCAACATGTATTGAGCGAAAACGTTAGTGATTGGCAGCAAAATTTAGCTAATTCGTGGCAGCAATTTAAAGATAACTTTATTAAAATTCGCCAACGTGAAGATATCGCTACTGAACCTTTATTGACAGAGTACGAGCGTCATTTGATCCAACAGCGATTAAGTTTATATTTATCGCAAGCTCAAGATGCGCTTTTGACTAAACAAGCCAGTATTTATTTTACTGCTCTGAGTCAAGCCGAAGTATTAGTAAAAGATTATTTCCAACATGATGAAGCACTAACTAAAAGTACGCTTAAAGCGCTGCAGGAGTTGAGCAAAGAGCAGTTAAACTTTAGTCCAGCTATCACTTTGCAAAGTACTGAGCAGATCAAGGAGTGGGTAAAATGATCCGCTTAATATTGGTTATTTTAGCAGTTGCTGTATTACTTGCTTTATCGCCTATGTTAATAGGTGAAGTGGGTTATGTATTAATTTCGTTTAATAAAACTACTATTGAAGGGTCTATCGTTGCTTTTTGCGCGACCATTTTGGTTATCGCGCTGGGTTTGTATTTAACTTATAAGCTTATTCGTTATATTTTGTCTTTATACAGCAATACTCGCCATCGTTTTTTTGCCCGTAGTGAGGAGCGTAAACAAGCGGCGATTGAACAAGCTGTATGGAGTCTGATCAGTGGTGATAGCGAACAGCTAGAACTGGCATTGGGGAACAATAGCGTGGCTGATAATTGGCAAGATGTGCGCTATGCGTTATTAGCTAAAGCGGCTTTACAAAATAATGACACAAGCAAAGCGATTGGATTACTTGACCAAATTTCACCAGAAAACCAACTAAAAGCGGCTAAACTCTGGTTAGCCAGTGGTGATTGCAGCACAGTAAGCAGTGAATTAAAAGCGTTAGCGGAAGCTAAAAAAGCCACCGCGCTGGAGCTGAAATTGTATGCCGAAGTACTTGTGCAACAGCAAAAATGGACTGCGCTTGAGCAGTTTATGCCGCGTTTACTAAGTAAAAAAGCGTTAACAGATAGCCAATGGTCGATATTATTAACCACCTACTTTATGGCACAGCCAGAATCGCAATTAACCGATAAGTATCAGCAACTATCTAAAAACGTAAAAGTAAAAGCGCATAGCTGTTACTTAGCTGCGATGGCAAAAGCTGGGCGTTTAAATGAGATTGAATTAAGTTTACTTAAAATGCTGAAAAAACCAGAGCAGCATATTGAGCTTGCACATATATTAAAAGTGTCCGCCCCTGGAGACGCATTAAAGTTACAGGCGAGTTTACAAGATACTTTAAAAAAAGAGCCGGATAATCAAGCATTGTTACTGGCACTTGCATGCTTAGCTAATGCTCATGGTGAGTATGAGCTTGCTGCTCGGGTGTTCGATAAAGCGTTAAACACAGAGAACAGCAAAGAATATTTAGTACAAGCACAGCTTAGTTATAGTAAAAGCGCACAACCCCAAAAAGCACTCGACCTTTATTTGTAATTACAGTTAGTTGAGGCCTGAATAGGAGCGCCAGAGCATTGCAAAATATATTTACTCTGACGTTTGGTTTAACTTTTGCTTATTTTATTACTGGGTTTTTCAGTAATTCGCTGCTCGCTATTGATGGTTATGCTGTGGCTTCGTGGCCACCATCAGGCATTGCCCTTGCAGGGTTTTTATTGTGCGGGCGACGCGCCTTAGTTGGGGTTTTGCTCGGTGCTTTACTCACCAATATGATTCATCTCGATCGTGTTGCTGATATTCTGCATTGGCAGGTTTTCTTACAAGCTTTAGCTGTATCTTTTGCAGCCGTTTTGCAGGCCTGGGTAGGCTGCTATTGCATCGTTAAAATAATTAAAGCTCCGCTAGACTTATCCTCTTTAAAACACAGTGTACAAAGCTTGATCATTGCAGGGCCTGCTTGCTGTGTGATTGCTGCAGCGATAGGCACTAGCTTATTGGTGTCCAATAATATAATACCGGTACATACCGCTTTTGATAACTTTGTGGCGTGGTGGATTGGCGACAGTATTGGGGTGTTAATTTTTACACCGTTAATATTGGCGGCTTTTAATTACGAGCAGATGCGCCATCGCTTACAAGTAATTTTACCTTCAATCCTTATTTATGTCGTTATAAGTATTAGCTTTTATGCTGCGGCAAGTGTGAAAAAAGACAAAGATATTCAAAAGCAAGAAGCAAAAGTAGCTGAAGTGCGGTTGGAAATAAATCATAAATTAGATGAGGTATCGGCGCATTTAGCTCTGCTTTCTACTTTTTTTGCCAGTAGTGATGAAGTCAGTTACGCTGAATTTAAGCGTTTTACTACAACTCAACTTAATTACAGCAATGAAGTACTTGCCCTAGAATGGGTGCCAAATGTACCTTTATCAACGGTTGCTCAATACCAACAACAAATTCGTCTAGAAGGCTTTAATGAATTTTATATAAAAGAGCAATCACCCCAGCAACAATGGCAGAGTGTGACGAAACGGGACAGTTATTACCCTGTACAGTATGTACATCCGATGTTGGGTAATGAAGGGGTAGTAGGTTTTGATTTAGCCTCAAATGCGCAAATCCGTGATGTGATGATGATGTCAAAAGCATTGAATGAGTTGATTATTAGCGAGCCGATGAAGCTTGTACAAAGCAACAATGATGATACTGGGGTATTATTTTTCTTTCCGGTTTTTGGTGACTTAGATATGCAAGGTGATTTTAGGGGCTTTGTGGTTGGCGTTATTAACTTAGCGCGCTTGGCTGATACTTTGCAGTTTAATCATCGCAGTCAAATAAGTATGCACTTCTACGATGTGACTGATGCGCAGCAGCGACAACTAATCTACCGCGCATCTCGCACCGATAGCGAACTGCTGAGTGAATACCAGTTAGTTATCGGGCAGCGAATTTGGCAAGTTCAGTTATTTGAACCAACAACACAAACGTCATGGATAATGTACTGGTTTGCACAAATATTAGGGATGTTATTTGTTTGGTTACTGATCACTTTTTTAATCTCAGTGACCGGCACCAATATTCAGGTGCGCGAGCAAGTTGCTCAACAAACACGAGTGTTGCGTCAAGAAAAACAAAAAGCAGATGAAGCAAGTCAAATCAAAAGCCAGTTTTTAGCGAATATGAGTCACGAAGTACGTACTCCGATCAATGGCATTAAAGGTCTGCATTATTTAGCGTTGCAGCAGCAAGATTGGCAACAAGCCCGCCATTATATTGAACAAGCTGATGGTGCGCTGAGTGTGTTGCTGCGAGTATTAAATGATGTACTCGATTTCTCTAAAATGGAAGCTGGCAAACTCGATTTAATACAAGAGCCTATCGAGTTAAATCAGCTTATTGATGAATTAGTTAATTTGGTGCAATTCGACGTTGACATTAAGTCGCTGAAATTAATATTAGAACTAGATAACAGCGCAGATCTACAGCTAGATAGCGACCCAATACGTTTAAAGCAGGTCTTGCTAAATTTATTAAATAATGCGATTAAGTTTACCGCTACAGGCACAATCACACTCAAAGTATGGCAGCAGCAAGACGTCACTTACTTTAGTGTCAGTGATACTGGTATTGGTATTAGCCAAGTAGCTCAACAGCAACTTTTTCAACCATTTGCACAAGCCGATAGCTCTACCTCGCGACAGTTCGGCGGTACAGGTTTGGGGTTAAGTATTTGCAAAAAGTTGGTTGAATTGATGGGAGGAAATATTAGTTTAGTAAGTGAGGAAGGACAAGGTTCAACTTTCACTTTTACCTTACCACGTATCTCGCCTCTCACTAAAGCCGAGCAATTAGAGCCTCTCTTTGCTGAGATTGACACGAGTACTTTATCGCTTGCTGAATTTAAGATCCTATTGGTGGAAGATAATCCGCTAAACCAACATGTTGCTACCGCTATATTAAAAACCAAAGGGTGTATTGCTGATGTTGCCAGTGACGGTTTTGAAGCCATTGAGAAGGTCTCTGAAACCCGTTATGATTTAGTGCTTATGGATATTCAAATGCCTAATATGGATGGTTTGCAAGCCACTAAAGTGATTCGTGATGAGCTATTTATACATCAGCTTCCTATTATTGCTCTGTCAGCAAATGCTCATGATGATGATGTTAAAAAAGCTCTCGCAGCTGGTATGGATGGCTATTTAACAAAACCAATCGATGCCGAAAAGCTATTTAAAACCATATGGCATTACCTACAACAGAGTACTGATTAATTTTTAGTACTTTTATCGATCGGGGCTGACAAATGACCTCAATAATACAAACAAAATGATCTAAACTTGAATTACCGATTTAAGTGCGTATGATCCGCGCAAATTAACTGAACTGAGTGCTAATTATGATCAATAAAAAACTCCCTTTGCTAGATATCCATCGCCATTTAGATGGTAATGTCCGCGCGCAAACTATTCTTGATTTAGGTCGTCAGTTCAATATTAAGCTGCCTGCTGATAATGTTGCAGACTTAATACCGCATGTGCAAGTTATCGATCCTGAGCCTAACTTAATGGCCTTTTTACAAAAGCTTGACTGGGGCGTCACGGTATTGGGTGATTACGATGCGTGTCGGCGTATTGCTATCGAAAATATTGAAGATGCGCAAGCACAAGGTCTTGATTATGTAGAGCTGCGTTTTAGCCCTTACTACATGGCACAAAGCCAAGGCTTACATCCACAAGGTGTGGTTGAAGCTGTAGTTGATGGTATTAAAAGTGCGACTCAAAGTAGCACGGTTAAAGCTAACCTGATTGGTATATTATCACGTACTTATGGCACTAAAGTTTGCCAGCAAGAGTTAGATGCCTTACTCGTGTTTAAAAATGATTTAGTTGCAGTGGACTTAGCTGGTGATGAAATTGGCTTTCCGGGCGAGTTATTTGTCGATCACTTTAAGCAAGTACGTGATGCTTACCTTAGCGCAACGATTCACGCCGGTGAAGCTCTGGGAGCTGCCAGTATTTGGCAAGCAATCAATGAGCTAGGTGCTGAGCGTATTGGCCATGGTGTCAAAGCTATTGAAGATGCCAAGCTAATGGACTACCTACGTGATAAACGCATAGGTATTGAATCGTGCCTAACTAGTAACGTGCAAACCAGCACAGTAGCCAGTTTAGATGTGCATCCACTGAAGCGCTTCTTAGATCATGGTATTTTAGCGTGTATTAATACCGATGATCCCGCAGTGGAAGGCATCGAAATTGAACATGAATACATGGTTGCAGGACCTGCTGCAGGCCTTACTCAGGCTGATATGGAAAAAGCCCAAGCCAATGCACTTGATATTGCATACTTGAGTGATGCTGAAAAACAGCAACTAAAGCAAGCAGTCGCTGCTCGATAGTTACGATGCACAAGCCATTAAATTATGCGCCTAATGCTCACGTTGGCAGCTTAGGTAGTTATCAAACATGGCTTTAAGAATATCACTACGGCCTATCATGCCTATGACCGTAGTGCCTTCTACAACAGGGTAGTTTTTCGGCTTACCGGTTTTCATTTGCTCTGCAAGTTCCATTATGTTGGTGTCGCCGTTGACGGTTACAACCTCGGTTTGCATCAGTTGTGAAACCTTAACCACACCGTCACAAAAATAACTATTTTGCATTAACGGTTTTAGCAGTTCTTGCTCAGAAATAAAGCCCACTAAACATTTATTATCATCAAACACTGGCGCTCCCAGTAGTTTGAATTTTTGTAGTTCTGCAATTGCTGTGGTCATCTCGGTTTCAGGGGTTATATGCGGTAACTTGCGCTGCATAAAATCTTTTACTTTGGTGTTTAACATTTGGGTCTCTCCCAATTAATGAGTTATTCAAAGTATGGTTAAGGATTGGCCGTTTGTGAAATTGTTTATGTTGATTGCGCTGATAGGTAACAACAATCACAGCTAAATTTAATTATGAGCCAGACCATCAGAGTGAGTTTGGTATTTGGCTTTCACTAACTCCATATAATGCGCTAAGCTTTTTTGTGAATTAGTATCAAATGCCTTGGCGAGTGGAATAATGCTTTGAATACGATCTAAGCGAAACTCTCGGTAGTCACTGCGCAACTGACAATAAGCGATAAGAGTCCACTTTGCGCCCCAATATACCAGTCCTAAAGGGTCGACAATACGCTGAGTTGGTCGTTGATTAACATCTAGATAATGAAATTCAATGCAGGTTTTATTAGTGATGGCTTTACGAAGTATCAAAGTGGTCGTTTGGTGGCTTTTATCGTGATGAAATGCAGAGACTAAATACGGCAGCTCTGCAACGCGTTGCTTTAACTTGTTAGGCAACACAGCATTAATTTTAGTCATTGCAGCTTGGGCATTCGCCGCTAACTGTGGATCAGTCCAAGCGCTGACCATTTTACTACCTAACAACAGTGCTTGTAGCTCCTCAAGAGTAAACATCATCGGTGGTAGGTCGTAATCGGTAATTAAATAGCCAGTGCCTGCCTCACCTTCAACGGGCACGCCCGAGCTCTGTAAGTGCTGAATATCGCGATAAATTGTTCGCTGAGATACCTGTAATTTATTGGCAAGTTCGTTTGCAGTGATCGCAAAGCGGCGACTCTTAAGTATGTTTACTAATTGAAATAGCCGCTCTGATTTGTGCATTGGTTATCCTTGTTTTCAAAAATACAGTGTTAGCTTTGTTGGCAAGCTGTTTGGCTAAGCACTTCAAAACGCTCCAGCTTTATCGATTCTTTTGTAATGAGAGAAGTGTACTGTTGGCAAATAGCATTATCAAAAAATGTATCACGCAGTTTTTGGGCATCAGCAACCGTAGCAAAATAAATGATACTACTATATTGCTGGGTATCGGCTTGTTTAGCAAGGGAGCGGTAAAGTACGCCTGATTGGTTATCAATATAACGCTGAAAATCATTATTAGCGATATGGAACTGCGCTAAATTTGTATCAGTCTTTAGTTTGAAATTTACAACTTCGATTAAATTTGTGGTCATCATAGTTCTCCTTGTTTAAGAAGAGCTAAGTAAATCATAGCGGGCTGTCAGGGAGTGTCAGTAACCAGCTTACGGATAAAAATTAAGCTGGTTACTCTGGTTATACTATTTTATAAATGCAAATGCATCGGCGTACATGTTTTCGCGAATTGCACCATGTGCTAGGAAATCATCGCGGACAATACCTATCATGTCAAAACGCCCTGCCATGTAAATATCATATGGGGCAAGCGATACGATATCGTTCATCACCGCTTTATGTACGTAGCCTGTGTGGCCTGTCCAGCTAGCTGTTGGGTTTTCAACTACTGGTATAAAGGTAAAGTTTTCACGGCTATCGGCCCATGTTTGCATTTCAGTATGCGCATACAAGGCTGACTCTTCACGCACACCCCAATAGAACAATACCGGACGCTCACAACCGATTTCACTTAAATGATCAGCTATAGATTTTGCGTATGAAAACCCAGTGCCGCCAGCGAGTAAAATAATTGGGCGTTCGCATTGGAGACGCAACTGTGAAATGCCTAAGCCGGCTTCAATCAACACCTGAGTTTTCTCAGCATGGGCTTGGCGAAGATGCTCTAAAGTTTGCATTGCATATGAATCAACTGCAGATGCGCCAATATGGAGTTCTAGCTCATCAGACTGTGAAGGGCGGCTGGCAATTGAAAACGCGCGCTTGTCTTTTTCGCCAAGCACTACTTGCAAATATTGGCCAGCTTCAAAGGTGACGCTTTCAACAGGTTTTAAAATTACTTTGTGAACAAATTCAGTGAGTGGGCTGATAGCGACAACTTCAGCGTGTAATGTTTGCATGTTTTACCTTAAATTAGCGGATACGCACTTTATTTGAACAATAATAACATATCCGCATAGTGAGTTTATAGCCTCTAAAAGAGCTGTTAAAGAATATCTAAGCTTTGCCAGATTTCATCGACGCGATCTTTAGTCGCTTGATCCATCACAATGGGTTCGCCCCACTCACGAGTGGTTTCGCCGGGCCATTTATTAGTGGCATCCATACCCATTTTTGAACCAAGACCTGAAACCGGTGATGCAAAGTCTAAATAATCAATCGGAGTGTTTTCAATTAGAGTAGTGTCGCGGGCGGGATCCATACGTGTAGTAATCGCCCAGATCACGTCATTCCAATCACGTGCGTTAACGTCATCATCACAGACAATGACAAACTTTGTGTACATAAACTGACGCAAGAACGACCATACCCCCATCATCACGCGCTTGGCATGACCTGGATATTGTTTTTTCATTGTCACTATCGCCATACGATATGAACAGCCTTCTGGCGGTAGATAAAAATCGACTATCTCAGGAAATTGCTTTTGTAAAATAGGTACGAAGACTTCATTGAGTGCGACCCCTAAAATTGCCGGCTCATCTGGTGGACGACCAGTAAAAGTGCTGTGATAAATAGGATCTTTACGATGTGTCATGTGGGTCACGGTCATAACAGGGAAGTTATCAACCTCATTGTAATAACCCGTGTGATCGCCATAAGGGCCTTCAGGTGCCATTTCGCCCGGCATTATATAGCCTTCAAGAACTATTTCAGCACTGGCAGGAACTTGTAAATCATTGGAGATCGACTTAACTACTTCTGTTTTGCTACCACGTAGCAAGCCGGCAAAGGCGTATTCACTCAAGGTATCTGGCACTGGCGTGACGGCACCTAGGATTGTCGCAGGATCAGCACCCAATGCTACCGATACCGGATAAGGTTGGCCTGGGTTTTCTTTACACCATTCTTGAAAATCGAGAGCACCGCCACGGTGTGATAACCAGCGCATAATGATTTTATTTTTACCGAGTAATTGTTGGCGGTAAATACCTAAGTTTTGGCGTTTTTTGAAAGGTCCTTTGGTGACGGTTAAACCCCAAGTGATTAATGGAGCCACATCACCAGGCCAGCAGTGTTGAATTGGCAGCTTAGTTAAATCAACATCATCGCCTTCTAGAATAACTTGCTGACAAGGCGCTTTTTTAACTTCTTTGGCAGGCATATTTAATACTTGCTTAAACACTGGAATTTGGCTAAATGCTTCTCTAATGCCTTTTGGTGGCTCTGGCTCTTTTAAAAATGCCAGCAACTTACCGACTTCCCGTAGTTCGCTAACGTGTTCTTTACCCATTCCCATGGCAACACGCTCTGGTGTACCAAATAAGTTAGCTAGTACGGGGATATCATAACCTTTAGGGTTTTCAAACAATAAAGCGGGTCCCTTAGCACGTAGTGTGCGGTCGGCAATTTCGGTCATTTCAAGATAAGGATCAACTTCTTGGTGAATACGCTTCAGTTCACCTTTTTTTTCTAATAAATCGATAAAATCACGTAGATCTTTGTATTTCATTGTGGGCCGCTTTAAAGCTTAAAAGACTGTTGGCATTATACTTAAATAAAGACGTTAAGCGAATTAATGAGGTGTTTTTAGAGCGCATTTAAGCGATCATTTTTGTTACATTATAAGGTGAGTAAGCTATAGTTTAGGACAAATGTTTGAAATGAGTTTTTGATTAATGGGTGGGCTTATCGTAAAAACATTTATCAAGGCTGTTCTTCTTTGCTGTGTAATTACCTTTGTAGATCAAGTAAGTGCTAAGCAATCATTAAATTCCGCGCTCAATGTGCCGCTTTTTAATGAGCACAGTGCCGTGATGTTAGTGGTAGAACCGCAAACGGGTGAAATTAAATTTGCTAATAAAGCAGCGGCAGCATTTTATGGTTACAGTATTGCGCAATTGCAAACAATGCGTATCCAGCAAATTAATATATTTACTGAGCAACAAGTTGCACAGGAACGCCAAGCTGCTCTGAGTAAAGGGCAAAACTATTTTGTTTTCAAACACCGATTAGCGAGCGGTGAAACACGTACCGTTAGCGTTTATTCAGCCCCATTTACAATTGAAAATAAAGATTTTTTATTTTCTGTCATACATGATATTTCATCTCAACGTAACCTTGAAAAAGCGCTTTGGCATTATCAAGAAAATCTTGAACAATTGGTTGCCATTCAAACTAATGAAATAGAACAAAAACGCACCGATCAATTGCTGTTAGCGCTAATATCTATTTCTGTACTGATAATACTGCTAGCGACTTTAACTTGGTTAGTTTTGCGATTACGCCGAGCTAAAAAATCGGCGCAAAAAGACAGTGCGACGCTAAAAGCGATTTTCAATAGTATTGATGATCTGCTCGTTTACACGGATGCCGAGCATAGGGTCATTACAGCTAATACTGCGGCTGTGCAAAAGTTAACGGCAGGCGAGCCACTGAAGGATAAAAATATTTACTCATTTACTGAGTGTTCGAAAGGAGTAGTTGGGGTTGATAGTGAGTGTCAATTTCACGGAGCTAAAGAGGTATTTTGGGGAGAGGCACGAGTAACCGCAGTTATCGACGAAAAAAATAGCAAAATTGGTGAAATACATTTAATTCGTGATATCACTTTAAAATTAAAAGCACTTCAACAACAACGACTCGCGAGCACGGTATTTTCAACAACTAATGAAGGTATTTTAGTTTCTAATCGTGATAATGAAATTCAAGCTGTAAATAAAGCTTTCACACAGATCACCGGTTATCAAGAACAAGATGTGCTTGGTAAATCACCTGCAATATTAAATTCGGGCCATCATAAACCATCGTTTTTTAAAGTGTTATATCGACGTTTAAATGAGGCTGGGCACTGGGAAGGTGAAATATGGAACCGCCGCAAAGATGGTAGTATTTACCCGAGCTGGGTCAATATTTCGGTAGTATTTGACGAGGAAAAAGACATTGAAGTTTATGTTGCCTTATTTAACGACATTTCTTTACGCAAAGAAAATGAACAGGAAATGTGGCTACAAACTAATTTTGATACCTTAACGGGTTTGGCAAATCGCTATCATTATAATAGCAAGCTAGATCAAGAAATGATCCGTGCGACAGCTGATAATAAGCGTTTGGCAATTTGTTTTATTGATTTAGATCGGTTTAAAAGCGTTAACGATACCTTAGGGCATAATAGTGGTGATTTACTATTACTTGAGGCTGCCAAAAGGCTTAAAGCATGTATGCGCAGCTCTGACGTAGTTGCCCGTTTAGGTGGCGATGAGTTTGCGCTATTACTGCCAGGGATCAATAAGTTAGCAGATATTGAGCGACTAGCTACAAAAGCTCTGCTGGCGCTTAGTTCTTCATTTAAAATTGGTGAGCAAGATGTATTTGTATCCGGCAGTATGGGGATCACTATTTTCCCCGACGATGGCAGCGATCGAAAAATATTACTACGTAATGCTGATAGCGCTATGTACAAAGCTAAAGCGCAAGGGCGAAACTGCTTTGAGTTCTTTACCAGTGGCTTGCATGAACAAGCGACTGCTCGCAGTAGGCTCGAAAATGCTCTTCATAAAGCGCTTAGTAATAACGAGTTTGCCGTTTATTTTCAGCCAATTATTAGCCACGATAAAAAAACGGTCGGCTGTGAAGCATTATTGCGATGGCATAGTGCGGAGCTTGGCGATGTTTCGCCGGCACAATTCATTCCTGTATGTGAAGAGTTAGGATTAATCATTCCAATTGGTGAGTGGGTACTCAGAGAAGCATGCCGCGAAGCTGCTAAGTGGTGTGGTTGTTTCGGTGATCAGTTTTTTGTTACGGTAAATATGTCTAGCGTGCAATTTATTCGCCAAGATATTGAAGCGTTAGTTAAAAGTGTTCTACAGGAAACGCAGTTATCAGCTCAGTGTTTAACCCTTGAAATTACAGAAACGCTACTTGCTGATAATAGCTCAAATATTTTGCAGCAGTTGCAAGCATTACGCGGAACCGGCGTGGGTTTAGCAATTGATGACTTTGGCACCGGTTACTCATCGTTGAGTTATTTAAAGCGTTTTCCGCTGAGTAAGTTAAAAATAGATCGGGAGTTTATAAAAGACTTACCGGATGATCTTGAAGATTGTGCGATGGTTAGTGCAATAATTTCAATGGCTAGTAACCTACAGCTCAAAGTTGTTGCCGAAGGAGTTGAAACCTTTGCACAGCTGGCTTTTTTAAACGCTCTAAATTGTGATTATATTCAAGGTTTTTTATACAGCAAACCACTGCCTGCGGCACTATTTGATAAATACATTAGGGAGTTTATCGCGGAGCAAAATAATAAATAAGTTGCTACACGCCACTGCAACGTTATTTCTGTGGCGTGTATTTATCATTATCACAATAGCTGCAGATGGGTTTTATATTCAGAGTTAGAACTTAAATCTTTCTACTGCGCTGGTTAATGAGTGAGCGAGTTGGTTAACGTCTTCACTTTGATTGGCGAGTGACTTTGCATGTTCGGCATTCGTTTGTGCTTGCACCGTTACTTGCGCCATAATCTGTTTTATCTCATTGCTGTTATCAAGCTGGTGATGTGATGAACTAGCAATTTGCATACTCATTTGGTTAATTGTCACTAAAGTACTTTTTATTTTATCCACCGCTTGGTTTAATTCACTACTATTTGCTACACATTCTTTTGCTTGTTGTTGCCCATCGTTAATTTCATGATGAGCAGTATTGGCCTGATGTTGCAGTGTTTGGATCATTGTATGTATTTCGCTAGTCGAGTTTTGCGTTCGTGCAGCTAAAGAGCGAACTTCATCTGCCACAACAGCAAAGCCTCGGCCATTTTCTCCTGCACGGGCAGCTTCAATAGCAGCGTTTAGCGCAAGTAAATTAGTTTGTTCAGCAATACTGCTAATTGTATCCACGATTGCGCCAATTAATTGTGTGTGTTGGGTTAGCTCATTAGTACTTTGTACAGCTTGATCAAGCCGAGTCAGTAACGCTGCAATACGCTGGCTGTTACGATCAGCAATCTGATTTACATCATTGGCAAACTGCGAAGCGTTAGCAACTTCATTAGAGGTGTTATCAGCTCGTTCACAGACCGCTTGGGAATTACTATGCATGCTATGCGCCACCGAGTCGGCCTCTGCAATACGATCTAATTGCTGCTGTGCTGCTTCGGTCATATGTTGGCCTTGTGCACTGGTTTGAATTGCTGATTGATCTAAGGTGTGGGCGTTATCACTTATCGCACTTAGTAATGTACTTAGATCATCGCTTAATTGATTGATATTGTTTAAAAGTACACCAAATTCATCATCATTATGGGGCTTTGTACGTTTCGATAAATCCCCAGAAGCGATACGTGATAGTGCTTTATTTACAGCATTGAGTGGTTTTAACATTGCTTTGGTGGTTAAAAAGCAGATCAAGGCTGCAAACGAAATAAGCACTAAACTTATAATAATCGCGAGTCGCGAACCTGTAGTGATCACCGACTGAGCATCCGCCTGCAAGGTATCAAAGCGTTTATCGGCTAAATGATTTAACTCAATAATGAGCTGCTCGGTAAGTTGAAACTGTTGCTGGAATGCAGCAAAGGCTTGCTCGGTCGCAACTTTGCTGGTCAAAAGAGTACTTTGTTGCTGGTACAGTGTTGCCAACTGTTGATTAATTAAGCTGAGAAGGTCTTTTAGGTTGCTGAAATTTGTTTGATTTTTTAACTCACTCGCTTGCTGTTGTAGGTATGTAAAATTAGATTGGATATTGTCTAATAAAAAAGCGGTATCTTGTTGGTGTTCTGTGAGTGTTTGTAGGGAACTAATGTGGTTGATGCTCTTAACATTATTGCCTAAGGTGAATAGTAAGTCGTCAATGCGGGTCGCGGTACCAACAATAGCGGCTAATAACGATTGTTGCTCCGGTGTTACTTCGATTAGTTCTAAATCAAGTAAGCCACTACTTAAGTCAGCAAGATTATTAGCGTAATCATTTGCTAATGAGGTAACCTGAGTTGCTGCTGTTAGGCCTTGTTGTTTGGTGTTAAACATTGTTGCGCTAGTGGTACTAAATTGCTGATAGCGTTGTGTTATTTTCGATAGTAATTGCAGCATTTGCGGTTGGTCGTGTAGCTGAGAGCTTAATTCTTCTAGCTTGGTTTTAAATAAAGCTTGTTCTTCATGAGTTCTCTGTTGCTGCTGTTGCAAACTGGCTTTACTTGTTTGGCTGTATGCAACGGCATTAAATTTGGTGATTGATAACAGCGATAACCGCAAGGCATGACTTTGCTGTTGTACCGGTACAGCTAAAGTTTCTATATCCGAAGTGGCGTGATTAATTTGTCCTAATGACCAGTAAAAAAAACTACTGCTGGCGAGCATTAAAAAACCAATTGTGGCAAAGGCAAAAATTAGTTTCGTTTTAATAGCAATAGCGTGCATAGTGAACCCGTAAATACTTAATTATTTATGAGTGTAGCAGTATTTTTATAAATTATAAGTTTGGCGAGCGATTGTATTACTCTAAATTACAATGATATTTGTTGCCATCAATTATCAACATTGCTTCATTCCCTTTGGTCCAAAACAGCACATCTTCATTGGTATATTTTACGCCCGAGGCACTGATTTGTTTGGTCAGCGAATGATCTACTTGATTGTAATTTAGCGTGGCACTTTCTTCATCATTACTGGTAATAACGGCGCTTAGCTGGCTATCGCATGAGAAAGACTGACTATTTAATTGTTCTGTGCATGCACTGAGGCTAATAACACCGAGTGCAATTAATAGGGTTTTATACATTAACAAGTACCTTGGCTAAATGTGTTGAGCAACTAGCATAGCAAACGAAAATTAACCTTTGGTGAAAATACTCGTTTAGGCTATGTTGATTATTATAAATTTTTTAACTGCAAAGGAAATGAGATGGCAGGTACTAACCTATTGACATTATTGGACGATATCACCACTTTATTAGATGATATTGCCACTATGAGTAAAGTCGCCACGAAGAAAACGGCGGGTGTATTAGGGGATGATTTAGCTTTAAACGCGCAACAAGTGACAGGAGTCACTGCCGATCGTGAGCTACCGGTCGTGTGGGCGGTAGCGAAAGGCTCATTTTTAAATAAAGCTATTTTAGTTCCTGCAGCGTTATTAATAAGTGTTTGGCTGCCTTGGCTTATTACACCTTTATTGATGGTTGGTGGATTATTTTTGTGTTTTGAAGGTGCAGAAAAGTTAGTTGAAAAGTTATTACCAGCTACGAAAAATGATGATGTAGATGCTGTCGAAAATTTAGATTTAGTTGAGTACGAAAAACAAAAAGTAAAAGGGGCTATTCGAACCGACTTTATTTTATCGGCAGAAATAATAGTTATCACTCTAGGCACCGTGGCGGGTGCAAGTTTACTAAATCAAGCGCTAGTCTTAAGTGTTATTGCGGTGATCATGACCATAGGCGTTTATGGGTTAGTGGCAGGGATTGTAAAACTCGATGATGCTGGTTTGTATTTGCTTAACCAAGCACAGCAAACAGGAAACCGTTTTAAAGCATTATTAGGTAAAGGTTTATTAGCCGCAGCACCACGTTTAATGGCGTTTTTAGCATTTGCAGGTACGGTAGCGATGTTTTTAGTGGGTGGAGGAATTTTAGTGCATGGTATTAGTGTGTTGCATCATTGGCAAACCGCTGTTGCTGAGTTTGCACTGGCAAACTTAGGTACGCTGGGAGAGATTATTGCGCCTTTACTGTTCGATGGTTTATTAGGTGTATTAGCCGGTGCGATTGCTGTGTTAGTTCATCATGGAATTGTCAGCATGAAAGCAAAAAAGCCAGCACAGTAAATTTGCTGGCAATGAATTAGCAAGGGAATGCTATGAAAGTTATTTGCTTGAATTAATTAGTGTTCATGTTTTGATTCAGCAGCTATACCTAACCAGGTAATTTGATTAGGGATAAAATCAAGGTTAAGAATAGTTTTAGTCGTTTGCTCATGGGTGTCGATACTTAATACTGTTTGGTTGTTTGCATCACTGATATATAAAGTATCGTCGGCCGCTGAGGCCGCGAGTGCATAGTTACCAGCTGGGTTTTCGAGTACTTTAAAGCGTGCGCTGACTTGCCAATCATCTTCAGCATGTAGCACTGACAAGAAACCATCACTTTCAAGTACATAAAACTCGCCGGTAATCCTATCCAGTGCACTTGCTAATACGGTATTTTCAGTATTTTGTTGCCATGCAAGCTGTGTCATTTCAGCTGATGCTGGGTCGATGGTGTAAAAAAGCTTACTTTGTGCAATACCTAAAAATAGTTCGCTGTGTTCACTCGCTTTAATTGTGCCAATACGCGTACCTTCAGCAAAGTTGTTGAGATTAGCTACTTTGGCTGCGTTAAACACATTATCTTTTTCAGTTATAACTAATACACCATCGCTACAGCCAAAAGCGATATGCTGGTGATTTTGCGCACTGCCATGTAGTGCAGGGCAATCCACTGCAAACCGCTGTTCTTGATGAAAGTGATCACCATGAATATGCAGTTGTTCAACATAATTTGGCAGCACGCTAGTTATATCTTCGCTGCGATAAGTTGTGATTACCGATTCACCGCGAATTTGCGCTGTACCATGCATGGCATTGTTAAAGCTATGTGCTGCTAACGTTTTCCCAGCAGCAAGTGATTCATCACTTAATAACACAAAGCTTGCAGGGATCCCTGCATCAAGATCGCCATCAAAAAACAGTGCAGCTTGCTGTTCACTGACATCAAAGTGGGTTGGTTTACTATCGCTAAAGATTAAATCATGCAGCTCGGGTTGCTGTTCATAACCATGTTGGTGATCACCATGATCTTCTGTAAATAATCCACCGTCAATGAACTCAACATAATTTTCTGCTCGCTGGATCAATACTGCATAACGGAAATTAGGACTGGCATATAGACCACTTATTACGTTGCTGGTATTAAAGGTCTCCAGCAACGAGTTGTTGTCAGCGTTAAAAACAGATACGTTAGCAATATCAGCATGGCTAATCGCTAATCGCCCTTTTGTAGTGATTTCGGTGTGGTCATGGTCATCTTTCTGCTCAGCATTTTTATCTACAAGGTCATCAATTTCACTGTTACAGGCACACAGTACAGCAACCATAGAGGCAATTAAGCAAGTTTTAAAGTTAGGTAAAATCATAAACAGTCCGGTGTTTTGTTATAATATATCGGTAATGTTATAGTGTAACTTTAATAAAGTAAATAAGTACTCTTCGTTCTTTACTTACGTATTTGGATGGATATCTATTTAAAACCTTATTGGGTACAATTGTAGCAATTATAAAAATATAAATTTAAAAGGATGTTGTATGAGCAAAATGATGCAGTTGATTGTTGTTATTGCTTTGTGTGTTGTCAGCTTCATGAGTGATGCAAATCAATCAGCTCCTGCAGTCGATGACTTCAGCCGCAGCAGTGAATATAGCCAAGTTAAAATCTCTCCTAAGGGAAGCTACCTTGCAGTAATTATGCAACCTGAAGGTAAAAAGATGCTGGTTATTTTAGATGCTAAAAAATTTACAATTCACCACGCTATTAATTTTGAGAGCAATGCCCAAGTTGGTGCTTATCATTGGGTAAGTGATGATCGGGTTGTAGTTGCAAAAGAATACTTACACGGCTGGCAAGATCACCCTGAATATTATGGTGAATTATATGGCGTGAATGCTGATGGCTCAAAAGCTAAGTACTTAGTTGGCTATCTTGGCGAAATGCAAACTGGCTCTCATATCAAAAAAGCCACACCACTTTATGGCACCTCTTATTTGCTGGATTCTTTAATCCACGATGAAGATAAAATGCTTATAGTGACTTACCCGTGGACATCAAGTAGTGAACCGCACACGGTTGTTTATGAGGTTGATATTTTTTCAGGGAAGCGTCGTAAAGTTACGCGCTCCCCGTCACGTATGGCCAACTTTTTGACCGACCATGAAGGAAATGTCAGAGTGGCTGTTTCCAGTGATGATTATATTAAGTCTACAATACATACCCGTGAAAAGTCAGGTGGAGATTGGCAAGCACTTGATTTAGGTGATTTGACTTACAGTGATGTGGAGTTGCACGCTTTTGATAGTAGTGGTGATGCTGTCTATATCACAGCATCAATAAGTGGTGAAGCTCAAGGCTTATATAAATTGAATCTAAAAACCAGAGCAGTTGATTTAATTCATAAAGAAGAGAAAGTCTCACCAAAGCAAATATGGGTCGATGAAGCATCAAAAGAGCTATTTGCTATTGAAACCGAACTAGGTTATCCAACTTATGCTTTTGTCGATGGGCAATCAGATAAAAGCATGCGTTTAAAATCATTAATCTCCGCTTTACCTGGTGAACAAGTGCAACTCGTTAGTAGTACTGAAGATGGTGACACTAATATTATTTATGCCTCTAATGATCGTAACCCTGGACAATATTATTTATTCGATGCCAAAAGTAATAACTTACGATTTTTGTTTGCATCCCGTAGTTGAATTGATGCAGAACAAATGGCGCAGACCAAGCCTGTAAGTTATACCAGTCGAGATGGTTTAACTATTTATGGCTACTTAACAGTACCGAATAATACCATAGAAAAAAACTTACCTTTAGTGGTTATGCCACATGGTGGTCCACATGGCCCGCGCGATTGGTGGGGATTCGACCCTGATGCACAGTTGCTTGCAAGCCGTGGTATGGCCGTACTAAAAGTTAATTTTAGAGGTTCAGGTGGTTTTGGCCGTAACTTTGAGCATGCTGGGCATCGAAAATGGGGAGCTGAAATTCAATTTGATATTATAGATGGTGTGAAGTATTTAGTTGAGCAGGGTACAGTTAATAAAAACAATATCTGCATTATGGGCGCGAGCTTTGGTGGATACTCAGCGTTACAAAGTGCGATTTTAGAACCTGATATGTTTAAGTGTGCGATTGGCGTTGTTGGCGTTTATGATTTGCCCTTAATGTTTAAAGAAGGGGATGTTGCAGAGCGCGATAGTGGCCAACGTTATTTACAGAATGTATTGGGTACAGATGAAGCGCAACTAAAGGCTTTTTCACCTAGCTATAATATTGATAAGTTAAAGGCTCCAGTGCTGATAGTACATGGTGGTGAAGATCAGCGCGCACCGATTGAACAGGCCGAATCACTGATTGCGGCTCTTAAAAAAGCTAAACATCCTTATATATATGAACTGCTTGAAGATGAAGGGCATGGTTTTTATAAGCAAGAACATCGCACTCGTTATTATCAACAAGTGCTGACCTTTTTAGACCAACACTTAACAATATAACAGTCGTATTTACGTGTTAAATGGCAAGCTAAAAGCTTGCCATATTTATATCCACTCGTTGTGGGTAGTTTGGGTATATTAACAGGAATGCTCAAGGCACAGCTCTTTGAGTTGTACTTTGGCTTTGTGGTTATTTTGCCCTGCAGCTTGTTGATACCAATAAATAGCTTGGCTGATATCTTTTTCTACCCCCTCACCATCACGATACATTTGCGCAGTATTAAGCTGACCCCATTGTGAGCCTTCTTTGCTGGCGAGTAAAAAGCTTTCGAACGCTTCAGGAAATAACCCATCTTTGTAATAGATGATGCCTTGCTGATTATTTTTATTAAGCTTCAACCCTTCATATAGCGGTTTAGGGCGTGGTGGGAACATCACAAAACCACCATATAAGCTATATGCATAAGGGCGTAGTACATCATAAATAGCGCCTTCATCATATAAACGCTGTACTTCGCTGCGCGGTAAAATTATTGTTTTTGATGAGAAATAACCTTTTTGTATCAATAAGCTGGTACGCATAGCCATAGTAATGCCGCTGTCGCGTTTATAGCGATAATTGCTGATTTGAAAGGTGATATTTTGGTCATCAAACTCGAGTACTTGGGCTACTTTTAGGTTTTCAGGGCGCAATGGTTCGTTAGAAAACTTATCAGCATGTACCAAGTAAGTATCGAATGCTTGTGGCTGGCTGAGTATTGCTTGCTTGGCTTTTAGCTCATCAAGATGTTGTGTATAAAAGTAAATAGATAACCAGATAAGTAATATCGAGCCTATAAAATATTTGATCAAAGAAAGCTTTTCTAACCATGGCAGTTGCATAATTGAAAGCTGCACATTGTGCTGGCAATGGCTACACTGGTATTGATAATGCCATGCTAATGGCAGCATAGGGACAATTGAAAAACGCAAAAAGCGGCTGTGGTTTTGTAGTCGATAGTCATCATGATGACAGTGTGGGCAGGTTTTTGTTTGGCTGAAAAACGACAATGAATCGCTGGTATTGAATAGTAGCATATGACCTTTTTTCCCTTCCTTGTTTTACGTTAAATTAAAACAAGGAAGGTTAGATGCAAAGCAGAAAACTGTAAGAAAGTATGTTTGGTTAGCTTATTTGCTTGCTACAGGCTTTGCTTTAATTGTAGTTTTAGCATCAGCTGCCATTAACGCAAATACAGCATATGCTGCGGTATTTTGCTTAAGTTTAGCCGGATCGATCTTATCAAGCGTATCATCAGCAGTGTGATGGTAGTCAAAGTAATCAGTACCGTCTTGGTGCAGCTCAAAAATTGGCGCGCTGGTGGCATTTTTAAATGGAATTAAATCAGGCCCACCATTAGCGCTATTTTTACCTATGTATTCAACATTTAGCGGCGCAAGTTGCTTGGCTATTGCACGCACTACTGGCAACGAGGCTGCAGATACATTCGATTCAAAGCCATACACAACATCAGCACCAAAGTCAGATTCAGCGGCGGCAACAATTTTATCAAGTTCATTTGCATGCTTTTTAAAATAAGCTTTAGCGCCCCATAATCCTAGCTCTTCGGCGGCAAATAATACTACACGAATGCTGCGTTTAGGGCGTTTTATTTCACTAATATGTTTGGCAGCAGCCATGGTTAACGCAACGCCTGCACCATCATCAAGTGCGCCAGTGCCTAAATCCCAAGAATCTAAATGACCGCCAATCAGTACGTATTGTTCAGGGTTTTGTGTGCCATTGAACTGACCAATCACGTTATAGCCAGTACCTTGGCCGCGATCTTCAGTTTGCACATTGATATTTACGGTAACATTTTTACCTAGTGCAACTAAGCGAGCTAGCTGATCTGCATCAGGATTAGCAATGGTCACATTAGGGATTTTCGTAACACCTTCTTGATAGTGACTGCCACCGGTATGAGCAAAGCGGTGATGTGCGGTGCTAACAGAACGCATCATATAACCAATCGCGCCTTTTTTTGCAGCCTCAACTGAACCTGTTGAGCGAGCACGAACAGCAGGACCATAACCATTGCCATCAATATGGCGGTTCATATGGTAATTTATATAAGCTATTTTACCTTTTAAGCTGTTTGCTGGTGCTGCGATAAGTTCATCAAGCGTTTCAAATAATACAACTTCAGCGGTAATGCCATCTTTCGGTGTGCTAACGCTGTGGCCTAATGCTGTTAGGTGCAAAGGTTGCTCGCTTGGCGTTAAAATTTTGCCACTTTCACTAAAACGACGCCACTCAGGGAAGGTTGCCTCTTCTAGCCATACTTTATCAAAACCAAGCTCTTTAAATTTAGCTTGGGCCCACGCAACGGCTTTTTTATCATTTTCTGTACCAGGTAAGCGAGGTCCTATTTCAGTAGTAAGCGATTCAAGCAATTGATAGCTTAACTCGCTGTTACTGGCATTAGTTCTTAGTTCGGTGACTTGCTGAAGTTGCTTTGCGGTAAATTCAGGCTCGGCGGCATTGGCTAAAAAGCTGCCGGCTAGCAGTAATCCGGTGATGATTTTTTTCATTATTGACCTGGTTATATTTTCAAGTGAGAGTTATTAAAGCATTTAATACTGAGCAACAAAAGTAGATGAGATAAATGCCTATCGGTGGCGATGTTATGGTGAATGTTTATTGAGAATATGGTCAGCTTAATGGTAGCAATTTGTATATTCTGCTATTATGCAGCATAACTAAGTCGGGCATCTGCAGCGGCTTTTCATGTTTACTTATTGCACTGGAAATTACTTTGACCGCTACAGCTTTTTCATCACTCGCTTTACCATCAGGTTTGGTCGATAACTTATCGACTTTAGGTTACACCCAAATGACCGCTGTACAGGCGCAAAGCCTGCCGCCAGTGCTTGAAGGTAAAGACATCATTGCACAAGCTAAAACTGGCTCAGGTAAAACTGCCGCATTTAGTTTAGGTGTGTTGGCCAAGCTTAATGTTAAGCGTTTTCGTATACAGTCTTTAGTGCTTTGTCCAACCCGTGAGTTGGCTGAGCAAGTAGCTGTGGAAATGCGTAAATTAGCGCGTGGTATTCACAATATAAAAATATTAACTCTATGTGGTGGCGTGTCGATTGGTCCACAAATTGGTTCACTAGAGCATGGTGCACATATTATTGTTGGCACACCTGGGCGTGTAGATGATCATATTCGCAAAGGTACGCTACGTTTAGATGATGTAGACACGCTAGTACTTGATGAAGCCGATCAAATGCTTGATATGGGCTTTCAAGACACTTTGGATGCAATTATTGAGCGTATTCCAAAACAGCGTCAAACTTTATTATTTAGCGCCACTTTTCCGCGCGCAATAGAAGCGATTGCCAAGCGTGTATTAAGCAATCCTGTTATGGTGAAGGTTGAAGAAGAGCAAGAAAAAAGTACTATTAAACAGTACTTTTATAAAATGGATAATAACAAACAACGTTTTAATACATTAAAATTGTTGCTGCTGAAGTTTCAACCAGAAAGTTGTGTGGTGTTTTGTAATACCAAGGTCGAAACTCAACAGGTGTGTGATGATTTAGCTGATGAAGGCTTCAGTGCCGTGTCATTGCATGGTGATTTAGAGCAGCGAGATCGTGAGCGCACCTTGATCCACTTTGCTAATAAAAGCGCCTCGATTTTAGTGGCCACTGATGTAGCCGCTCGTGGTTTAGACATCGATGATATGGATATGGTGATTAACTACCACCTTGCCCATGACCCACAAACCCACGTACACCGTATTGGTCGAACTGGTCGTGCTGGTAAAAAAGGCATTGCATGCTCTATTTATGGCGATGCAGAACAATTCAAAGTGGCACAAATTGGTGACCATTATGAATGTGATTTTTTACCAGAACAATTACCGCCGTTTAGCCTACTTGAAAAGCCACCATACAAACCACAAATGGTGACACTAATGATCGATTCAGGTAAAAAGCAAAAGGTACGCGCAGGTGATATTTTAGGTGCATTAACCGGTAAAGATGGTGTTGCCGGACGTCAAGTCGGTAAAATTAATGTGCTTGATAATGTGGCTTTTGTGGCTGTCGAACGTAATAGCTCAAAGCCCGCGCTACGAAAATTAACGGAAGGTAATATTAAAGGCCGTAAAATTCGTGCCCGTCGTTTAACTCGTTAATTATTGCTTATGATGCTTTTGAGCAGCTTGCCCTAAGCTGCTCATATTCATTTTTTAACTGTTTAAACTGCTCTGCATTACCATGTTGTTTATCTGGATGATATTGTGTTGCCAACTGCCGCCAGCGCTTTTGCAATGCCTGCATAGAAAAATCGTCAGGTAATTCCCAGTGCTTTAATAATGTCTGGCGTTGTTGTTGATCAAGCGTATTTATTGTTGGTGATGCACGAAAAGTACGCCAAAATTTATCTAACAGTGATTTAACTTCTGTTATCGAGGCATCGTAATTTTGCCAATCTAGATAGTACGCTTGTAATGAGTCATGCGCTGCAATGGTTATCTTATCTGGATTATCGGTGAGCTCTATATGTAAACTGGCTACCAATAAATATTGATTTGGCAACAGTTGTTGCTGCAGTTGATAAAGTGCATTCATAATTAAAAAGTTACGCTTAAACAGATCACGGTATGGATCTGTATCTAAGTCATTAATTACACCACGCTCAGATAATTCCAATGCTAAAGTGTGAACCTTCCAAATGTGCTTCGTTAAAATTAACTCGAAAATCTCATCAATCAGTGGGTTAAGCATTGTTTACAGTCTAGTTATTGGTGTATCTTGACTAAACTATCATAGCTTCTACTGCTAACAAAATTCCAAGGAAAAAATTATGCTGGGTCAGTTTAAGCGCCTATTATTTATTTGCTCGATTAGTGTGCTTGGCGTTTTTTCTCAATCAGGTAATGCTCAACAACCAATCGCACTTTTTGAACAATTTAAAGTTACGGATGAATGGTCTGAAAAGCAGCTGTTAGCTACCCAATTATTGTCTACGCAATTATCAAATCAACAACAAGTTGCTATTTATTCTAGTCTAGCAGAGCATGCGTTTGAGTTGAGTAATTATCCCCAAGCATTGCATTATTATCAGTTGCTTGAGCAGCATAGTACATTTGAAAATCTGCCTGAGTTACATTTTCGAGCAATAAAAATGCAGGGCGTGGTGCAATATTTTCAAGGTTTATTACAACAAGCCATTATTGATTACAGCCGTGCGTTAAACTTAGCGGTACGTTTAAAGAGTCCATTAAAACAAGCCAATTTGCTAAGTAATATTGGCCTTGCATATTTTAATATGCACAACATGGAGCTTGCTTTAGATCATTACCAGCAGGCAAAAGCACTTTATGAAATAGATGGTAGCGCGCAAGACAAAGCTGATATTCTTCATAACATTGCGGGCATCTATATTCGTTTATCTAGCTATGATTCGGCACTCGAAATTTATCGCGAAGTGCTCGATGTATTTCAGCAATTGGGTGATGAAGAGGGGATTGCTCGTGCCTATGGCAATATGGGTGTTGCTTATACTGAGTCGGGTCAAAATCAATTAGCGTTGCACTATTACCAGCTCGCTTTACGCTATTATCAAAGTGTAAATGATGCCTATCAGTTATCTGTACAGCATACCAACTTAGCTAACATAAATTTAAAAATAGATGAGTTGGATGCAGCTTTGTATCACGCACAAGCAGCTCAAAAGTACGCCCAGCAAATAGATAATCAATCCTTACGATTAGCCTCCTTACATGTTTTAGCTAAAGTGCAATTAGTGATGGGGGATATTGATATTGCGGAGCAAAATTTACAACAATCAATATCACTAGCCAAAGAATATAAAGATGAATTGCGCATTAAAGACGGCTTAGGTATCGAGGCGTTGTTAAGTGCTGGTGCCGGTGACTATAAGCGGGCTATTCATCTGCACCAACAGTTTGTCGATTATCAACGTAGCATAACCAGTGAAGAGGTTATGAAAGCGTTAAATGTATTTCAGTCTCAGTTTCAGTCGAACCAGTTAAACCAAGAAATTAAACAGCTTAAACAAGAGCGTAGCCTACAAGAATTAAAGATTGAAAAACGCTCACAGTTAACTATTTTACTGTCTATTGTGCTGATGTTGGTATTGATCTGTGCAGTTGTATTATATCGCCGTGCAATCGAAAAAAAGGCCAAAACCCAATTAGAGCAAAAAGTTGAGCAACGTACTCAAGAATTACAATATGTGGCACAAGAGCTACGTGCCGCGAATCAAGTTAAGAGCCAGTTTTTGGCTAATATCAGCCATGAAATACGCACACCACTTACCGCTATTTTAGGGCAAACAGACGACTTATTGCATGGTTTATATCAGCCCCAGCAATTACAAACAGAATTGTTAGTTATTAAAAAACATAGCGATCATTTAAAAGATTTGATTAATGATGTGCTCGATATTAGTAAGATAGAAGCAAACCGTTTAGATTTACATGTTAGCGAGTTTGACCTCGTGGAGCTTGTAAATGATGTTTATGCTATGTCAAGTATGCAGGCTAAAAGCAAAGGCTTAACGCTGCTATTAGAAAATCACTTAGGCTCGAGTTATTGGACTAAGTTAGATATGATCCGCGTCAAGCAAATACTAATAAACCTACTGACTAATGCGATCAAATTTACCGAGCACGGCAGTGTTACTCTGGATATTAATCACACCGAACAAGGCGTATGCTTTAAAGTGATTGATACGGGGATTGGTATGAATACAGAGCAAATAAAAAACATTTTTGAATGTTTTCAACAAGGCGATAATACCATCACTCGCAGGTTCGGTGGTTCAGGACTTGGTTTGAGTCTTTCCCAGCAATTAGCAATTATGATGGGGGGTTATATTAGTGTTGAAAGTGAGCATGGTAATGGCAGTGAGTTTATTTTTAATGTGCCATGTAAAGAGTATGCGCCAACCCTTCTTGCTACCGACAACTCAAAACCAGCTGCAACTAAAGGTCTAGTTGGGCGAGTATTATTAGCAGAAGATCATCCCGACAATCGTAGACTAATAACGCGCTTTTTAAAGTCGATTGGCCTTGAAGTGATCTCAGTAAGTAATGGTGAGCAAGCAGTTGAACAGTGCCTCAGTGAATTTCCAGATGTTGTTTTATTAGATATACAGATGCCAGTAATGGATGGCCTTAGTGCATTTGAACTGTTAAATAAGTGTGGTTTTAATAAACCTATTTTTGCTTTAACAGCTAATGCAATGAGTCATGAAATAGATAATTACTTAGCGATGGGATTTACTGGCTATTTAAGTAAGCCAATAGAAAAAGAAGCGTTTTATCAGGCACTCGCAGCGCATTTAAATAGCACCAGCACGCTACCTTTAGCTAATCCTGATATTAGCGATTTAGTGACGAGTTTTATTGCCAGCTTTGATGATGAAATAGCGTCACTTACACAGCACCTTGCAGCAAAGGACTATATTGCATTACAGCAAGATAGCCATCGTATCCTTGGTGCCGCACAGATATTTTCATTAACTGATGTAGCTAATGCAGCGATGTGCTTAGATAAATCACTCTTATCACAAAAACATAACCCCAGCAGTGATGCCGACATAAAAGAATTAGTAGATGATTTGATTAAGCAGCTATCACAACAGCTGACTTAAAAGAGCGATATATAAGCTTAATGGGTCGTTACATTAAGGCTATAAGTTACTACTAACCAATAAAGCGAGTTGAGCGTTTTATTGAGTGGCATTACTGTGTGCTAGATTTAAATAATCGCAGTTTTAATATTTACTCAATACTGCGCAGTCTGATGATTTTCGTCTATAGGAAACAGAGCAAAGAGATTAATAAAACAAATTTATAATAGGAGTGAGATTTAGGGATAGGCAAAAAAAATGCCTGTATTAACAGGCATTTTAGAATCTAGTAAAGAGAATTATTGACGCTTCATCGAATCAAAAAATTCATCATTGGTTTTGCTCATAGAGAGTTTATCAATTAAAAACTCCATGGCATCAATTTCAGACATTTCATGAACTATTTTGCGTAAAATCCACATTTTTTGTAGTTCATCAGGTTTAGTCAGTAGCTCTTCGCGACGGGTACCTGAGCGGTTAAAGTCGATTGCAGGGAATACACGCTTTTCAGCAATCTTACGATTTAAGTGTAATTCCATATTACCAGTACCTTTAAACTCTTCGTAGATAACTTCATCCATCTTAGAGCCAGTATCGATAAGCGCAGTTGCGATAATAGTTAAACTACCGCCTTCTTCAACGTTACGCGCAGCACCAAAGAAACGCTTTGGTTTATGCAGGGCGTTAGCATCAACACCACCAGTAAGTACTTTACCTGATGAAGGAATTACCGTGTTATAAGCACGTGCTAAACGTGTGATTGAATCCAGTAAGATGATTACATCTTTTTTGTGCTCAACTAAACGTTTTGCTTTTTCAATTACCATTTCAGCAACTTGTACGTGACGGCTTGCTGGTTCATCAAACGTTGATGCAATAACTTCACCTTTTACTAGGCGTTGCATCTCAGTAACTTCTTCTGGACGCTCATCGATAAGTAGTACCATCAATGTCGCATCTGGGTGGTTATGGGTAATCGATTGCGCAATATTTTGTAGTAGCATTGTTTTACCCGCTTTAGGCGGTGCTACTAATAAACCACGTTGACCACGGCCAATTGGAGAGGCTAAATCAAGTACTCGAGCAGTGATATCTTCGGTGCTACCATTACCGCGTTCCATACGTAAACGTTCGTTTGCATGTAGCGGGGTAAGGTTTTCAAAAAGAATTTTCGTGCGAGAGTTTTCAGGTTTATCAAAATTTACTTCGTTTACTTTTAGTAATGCAAAGTAACGTTCACCGTCTTTAGGTGGACGTATGAGACCCATTATAGAATCACCAGTACGCATACTAAAACGACGAATTTGGCTAGGTGATATATAAATGTCATCAGGACCAGCAAGGTAAGAGGCTTCTGATGATCTTAAGAAACCAAAACCATCCTGTAAGATTTCTAATACACCACCGCCAAAAATGTTCTCTCCACTTTTGGCGTGGGCTTTAAGGATAGCAAAGATAATATCTTGCTTTCTTAAGCGGGCTACGTTTTCGAGCCCCATGGACTCAGCTAAGTCTACAAGTTCTTTGATCGACTTGTCTTTTAATTCGCGTAAATGCATATTGGTGGGTTCTTTATTACAGTTATCATGCTCATATAATCGATATTGATTAGTGAGAGAGGTTTGTTGGTAAACTAAGGATTAGTTGGCTTTATAAACTAGCAGGTCATTCGCTAGGCGTCCAGTCTTTATACAAAAAAAATTAAAAAAAAGGGCAGTTGCCCTTTTTTTAGGCATATTTTTAGATGTTGTTTTCTAAAAACTCAACAAGTTGAGTTTTAGAAAGTGCACCCACTTTAGTTGCCGCAACTTGGCCTTCTTTGAAAAGAAGTAACGTAGGGATACCACGAATACCAAATTTAGGTGGTGTGCCCGCATTTTGGTCAATGTTTAATTTACCGATTACAACACGGCCATCAAACTCTTCTGCCACTTCATTAAGAATTGGCGCGATCATTTTACACGGTCCACACCATTCTGCCCAAAAATCAACTAATACAGGCTTGTCTGATTGTAAAACGTCAGCTTCAAAGCCATCGTCAGTTAATTGAATAATTTTCTCGCTCATTGCGCTCTCCGATAAGTTAGGCGAATTATTTAATGCGTATTTAAACACTCTTGTTTCTTATTGCAAGTTTAAACGTTATGCTTAAACGCTATGACTAAGACACATTTGACCGATAAAAAGTTTTCAGACTTTGCTATTGCACCGGAAGTGGTTGCCGGGTTAACCGAAAGTGGGTTTGAATATTGCACACCCATACAAGCTAAATGCCTACCTTTTATTTGTGATGGCCGCGACATTGCGGGTCAAGCACAAACAGGTACAGGCAAAACGTTGGCGTTTTTAACTGCCACCTGCCATCGGTTATTACAATCTAGCAAAGCACCTAGTAAACATCCAAGAGCCCTGATCATGGCCCCTACTCGGGAGCTTGCGATTCAGATCCACAAAGATGCAAAAATTTTAGCGCCACACTGTAATCTTAACTTAGGTTTAGTATATGGTGGCGAAGATTACGAAAAACAACGTGCACAATTAGAAAAAGGCGTTGATATTTTAATTGGCACCACAGGGCGCTTAATCGATTTATATAAACAAGGGTGTTACACCCTCAATGAAATCGAAGTAGTGGTACTTGATGAAGCCGATCGTATGTTTGATTTGGGTTTCATAAAAGACATTCGCTATATGTTCCGCCGTATGCCGGATACATCACAACGCCTTAATTTATTATTTTCAGCAACGTTATCGTATCGCGTACAAGAACTGGCGTTTGAGCACATGACAAACCCAGAGCATGTACAAATTGAACCTGATGTGAAAACTGGCAAGCGCATTGTTGAAGAGTTATTTCATCCTTCTCAAGAAGATAAAGTTAAGCTGTTATTAACTTTGATTGAAGAAGAATGGCCTGAGAAAGCCATTGTGTTTGCAAATACTAAACATAGCTGTGAAACGGTTTATGCATGGTTAAAGTCTGATGGACACCGGGTGGGAATGCTCACTGGTGACGTAAATCAGAAAAAACGCCAATCAATTTTAGCGCAATTCTCTAAAGGTGATTTAGACTTCCTTGTGGCAACAGATGTTGCTGCTCGTGGCTTACATATCCCTGAAGTGAGTCATGTATTTAACTTCGACTTACCAGATGATTGTGAAGATTATGTTCATCGTATTGGCCGTACAGCACGCGCTGGGGCATCAGGTAAGGCAATTAGTTTTGCATGTGAGCAGTACGCATATAATCTTCATGAAATTGAAGAATACATAGAGCACAGCATTCCTTTATCACATTATGATAAAAGTGCATTGCTTGATGATTTAACTAAGCCTACTATTCAAAGAAAGCGTAATTATTCAACAGGCCCACGTAGTCGTAGTAACAACAGCGGACGTAGACCAAACAATAGTTACCAAAAAGCACGGTCGTAATTGCGACCGTCGTTATAGTCGTAGTAGTAACTAGAGGTTTTTGAACGGTGGGGCAACTTAAACCGCAAAAAAATGTTTATGCAGTAATTGATTTAGGATCTAACAGTTTTCACATGTTGATCGCTAAGTCAATTGCTGGCGGCTTACAAACAATAGGCCGAGTTAAACGCAAAGTCAGATTAGCCGCAGGGCTAAATGATGATAATTTACTGAGCACAGAAGCAATGCAACGAGGCTGGGAATGTCTCGCACTATTTGCAGAGCGTCTTCAAGATATCCCTAAAAACAACATTACTATTGTTGCCACCGCTACTTTGCGCTTAGCAACGAATGCTGATGAATTTAAAATCAAAGCCGAGCAAATCCTTGCGCATAAAATTAATGTCATTAGTGGTGAGCTAGAAGCGCGCACTATTTATAAAGGCGTTGCGCATACATCTTCATGTAGTGGTCGCCAACTAGTAATAGATATTGGCGGTGCCAGTACTGAGGTAGTTATAGGTAAGGGATTCGACGCACTACATTATAAAAGCCTAAACATGGGCTGTGTTACCTACCTAGAACGTTACTTTAAAGACTGTAAACTCAATGACGCTAATTTCAATGCTGCTATTAAAGCCGCACGAGTAGTTATTGATGATATAGCGCCAAGTTATAAAGTGGCGGGTTGGGAGATTGCATCAGGTGCATCGGGTACTGTACAAGCTATCCAAGAAATTATGGTGGCACAATCACTCGATGAAACACTGAGTTTAGATAAACTCAATAAAATTAAAAAGCAATCGATCGCCTATGAGACCATCGCTGAGCTCGATTTACCTGGGCTTAGTGAAGAAAGACGTTTAGTTTTTGTGTCAGGGCTCGCTATTTTAATTGCTTTATTCGAAGCGCTTGAAATTGATAAAATGGGATTAGCAGGAGGCGCACTTCGTGAAGGTGTGCTTTATAGCATGGTCCCTGAGTTTCATAATCATGATATTCGAAAGCGCACTGTTGATGGCCTGATGAGCCGTTATCATGTCGATCAAAAACAAGCGAACCGAGTTGCAGAACTCGCCAGTCACCTCGCAGCTCAAGTCAGCGAGCAGTGGCCACTATTCAACAATAGTGGCCTGCCTTTACTAAAAGCGATTGCGCAATTGCATGAGATTGGTTTGTTAATTGAGTATAAGCAATATCAAAAGCACACCGCTTATATTTTAGAAAACACCGATATGCCAGGCTTTTCACAATCGGAGCATAAAATTATTGCGGCTGTAGCGAATGCACATCGTTCAGATCTGCAAAAGAATGTTTTTGAGTATTTAGGCTGCCATGCTCAGCTTACTCAGTATGTAACACGGTTGCTTAGGATCGCAGTGATCTTATCAATGCGTCGCCAAGATGATGTATTACCAAAATTAGTATTAACTGTTAATAATGACGCTCTAACACTAATATTTGAAAATGATTGGCTAAAAGCGCACCCGCTAATGGCAAGTGAGCTCCAACAAGAGTCTAAACAGCAAGCAAAAGCTGGTTGGAAGTTTATTGTTAAGTAACAAAAGGGCTGTAAAAGCCCTTTTATTGTATTAAAAACCACCTTTATGCACTAAATTTGTTCGAACAGTCAATTAAATCAAAAAAGATCAAAAAAAGTGTTGATCTGTTTTTGGATCTCCCTATAATGCGACCCCACTGAGACGGGAAACGCCAACGCATAGCGAAGCACGAACAACTCAGAGAGTTAAATAAAACTTCGGTTTTAAATATTCGCAAGAAAGCTTAAAACTAAGTGTTGACTCGAAAAATAAAGGATGTATTATACGCATCCCTAGCGACAATGTCGCAACGTCCTTTAACAATATAAAGCAATCATCTGTGTGGGCACTCGTACAGATTGATTTCTACCAGCCCAGCTTAACTTTCTTTTAGATAGCTAAGCAAGGCAAAAAATTTAGAGTCTCAATTGAAACTGAG